>JAPKZT010000088.1 GCA_026393655.1 Actinomycetota bacterium
CGGTTTTGAGGCCACCGATTACCGATTGCGCGGCAGCGAGACGAGCGATTGGCACACGGTAAGGCGAGCACGAGACATAGTCAAGGCCCGCGCGATAGAACAGCGCGATCGACTCCGGGTCGCCACCATGCTCGCCACATACGCCAAGTTTGATTCCTCGTTTGGCTTTGCGACCGCGCTTGGCAGCAATCTCTACAAGTTCGCCTACACCAGTCTGATCGATCGTCTCAAATGGGTTTCGCTTCAACAAACCCGCCTCAAGATACGCAGGCATCATTCGACTCTCTACGTCATCGCGTGAAAAACCAAAAGTCATCTGCGTTAAATCATTTGTACCAAAACTAAAGAAATCGGCATACTCTGCGAGTTCATTAGCGCATAGTGCAGCACGCGGAGTTTCAATCATCGTGCCGATCGTTACCTTAGGTCGCGCAACTTTCTTACCTCGACCAATTGACTTAGTTTTTGGTCGGGTCGAATGTTCTACCAGCACACTTTCGACCCAAGAACGAGCAAGAGCTAGTTCTTCGCGTGTCACAGTCAACGGAATCATCACTTCAACAACGGGCTGGTATCCCTCACTGGCAACTTGATCGGCGGCCTGCATCAGCGCACGAACTTGCATCGCGTACAAACCTGGTTTGATTACGCCAAGTCGCACACCTCGCGTACCGAGCATCGGGTTTACTTCAGACCAGTCATGTGCCGCGCGAAGCAACTTCTTTTCTTGCGGATCTAAACCAGTCGTAGCTTGTTTGATTTCAAGTTCTTCAACATTCGGCAAAAACTCATGCAACGGCGGGTCAAGCAAGCGAACTGTTACTGGCAAACCTGACATCGCTCGAAGAATCGCTGCAAAATCTTCTTTTTGCACTACACGCAATTCTTCAAGTGCTGCGGCTTCTTCTGCCGGCGAATCCGCCAAAATCATTCGGCGTACAACTGGCAAACGATCTGGAGCAAGAAACATATGCTCAGTGCGGCAGAGCCCGATTCCTTCTGCACCGTATTCGCGAGCCTTATCGGCATCTTCACCAGTGTCTGCGTTTGCGCGAACTGCGAGTTTGCCTTTACGAATTTCGTCAGCCCATTTGAGAATTGTTTGGAATTCTTTAGTCGGTTTAGCGGCGGTCAACTGCATCTCGCCAATCATCACTTCGCCAGTTGTACCGTCAAGCGAAATCACATCACCTTCACGAACAATGACATCACCAACACTAAATAATTTGCCGTCGATATGTACAGAGTCGGCACCAACGATTGCAGGTGTTCCCCATCCGCGTGCGACTACCGCGGCATGACTTACTAATCCACCACGCGAAGTCAAGATACCTTTGGCAACCATCATTCCGTGCACATCTTCTGGGCTGGTTTCGCTGCGAACCAAAATAACTGCTTCACCTTTTTTTGCGGCGGCTTCCGCATCATCAGCAGTGAAATAAACTTTGCCGACCGCAGCACCTGGCGAAGCAGCCAAACCTTTTGTTAAGGCTTTCGACTTATTAATGAACTGCGGATGCAAAACCTGATCTAAGTGTTCTGCATTTACACGCATCAACGCTTCTTTTTTAGAAATCTTCCAAGCCGCCTTACCAACACCCGAACCAGCAGTCATGTCAACTGCCATCTTCAAAGCCGCAGCACCTGTGCGCTTACCAACACGAGTCTGCAACATCCACAACTTGCCTTGGTCAATCGTGAACTCAGTGTCACACAAATCGTGATAGTGGCGCTCAAGACGAGCAAAAATTGCCAACAACTCTTTGTACACAATCGGAAAC
>JAPKZT010000143.1 GCA_026393655.1 Actinomycetota bacterium
ATGCTGTCAACATCAAATCGCTCAACACAGATTTGTGCCAAACGATGAATCTCTTCGAAACTCAAAATCTCTTTGCGGTCAAGCCACGCCATGCCTTCTTCTGGCATGCAATAAGTGCACCTGAAATTACAACGATCGGTGATTGAGATCCGCAAATCACGAACAGTTCTGCCGAACGGGTCAATCAGTTCCACGATCGCAACTCCATGAACTGAGCCTATTGCGAGGCAATTAGCCCAGCAACATCACTTCAACTTCGGAGCCTGCGGCTAGGCCTTCGCCATCTGGCACAAGGGCTAACCCATTCGCAAGCGCAGTGGCTGCAAGTTGATGACTGCCCTGTGGGCCTGTGTCGCGAACATGCAATCGGCCGTCGTTACCGAATGTTCCAAACACGCGCATCAAGTGGATCTTGCCATCGCGACGACGCTTCAGTTGTTTATCAACTATTGCTTTGACTTTTGGTCGAGTCAGATTTTGCGTATGTCCCATCATCTTGCGCAACGCCGGGCGCGCCAACATTTCAAAACTAATCATTGACGAAACTGGGTTGCCTGGTAAACCGAATACCGGGATTACCCGCGAGTCGCTCGTTTTAAGCCTGCCAAAAGCAAACGGCTTTGCTGGTTTTATCGCCATCTGCATCCATTGCATGTCGGCGATTCGCGACAACACGATCTTGACAACATCAAAGTCGCCTTGCCCAACTCCACCGCTAGTGACAATTGCATCACAACGCGTTGCAACCTCGCGCAATATTTTTTCAAGTTTTGCTTCGTCGTCGTCGATTATCCCAAGATTGATAACTTCGCAATCAGTAGCGCTGATCATCGTTGCCAACATCGTTAAATTACTTTCTCGAATCTGGCCTGGTTTAAGTTCTCCGCCGTTAATCACGAGTTCATCACCCGTCGAGAGCATCGCCACGCGAAGTCGTGGATAAGTCAAAACCTGCCGAGCATTGATCGCCGCCAATACTCCGACACCTGCCGGGTTGATCACTGACCCGGCAGCGAACACAACATCACTAGTTTTCACGTCTTCGCCGATTTCGCGAATTGCGTCGCCAATCTGCGCTGGTTTATTGCAACGTACGCGAGTTTCGCTGATCACGGTTGCATCTTCAATCATCACAATTGCATCTGCGCCTTGTGGCACTGGCGCACCAGTCATAATTCTTGCGGTCTGACCTACACCGATTACATAGTTCGCAATGTGGCCTGCACCGATTACACCAAGGACTTCAAGTTCAACACCAGCAGCTGTCACATCTTGTGCTCGGACAGCAAAGCCATCAACTGCAGAGTTTGCGAACGGCGGAATAAATTCAGTGGCGACGACATCTTGAGCGACGACTCGACCAGACATCTGCTGGCAATCGGTCAATACTGGCTCTAACTTATGGCAACCACCAATAACAATTTCTTGCGCTTCAACGAGAGAAATCACATCGCTGACGGTATCGCCACAGATCTGGCGACAGGCTTCGTAAAATGAAACCGACATGAACGGCGATTTAACTACCTACCAATCACTTTCTGCCTCGGGTCATCATGCGTCGTGGGAGTCTTCGAACTCGGCGCAAAATTCTGCGACGAGTGCTGTGAATTTGCGGTGGGAGAACGAAGGCTGGACAGCCGAAGGCACACTTGGTGTCGACAACGCACAGTTCGTGCTGCGACTTTCGGCTGGATGGGTAATTCAGCAATGCTTGCTATTTCGCGATCTTGAAGACCCAGATCTGTGGCTCGGCACAGACAGTCATGGTCGATGGGGAGAAGTAAATGGCGCTCATCGCACCGAACTAGACGGTTGCACCGATCTTGACTTTATGAACACGCCATTTACGAACTGCATACCAATCCGAAGATTGCCACTGCTAATTGGCGACAGCGCAACTCTGACGGTGGCAGTTATCGACATCGAAACACTGGGGATTACGAAACAAACACATCAATACACAAAACTTACGCAACACACTTGGCGCTACATAAGTTCGGCTTCAAACTCTGAAGTTGAAGTCAAAGTTGATGAATTTGGATTCGTGTTAGATGAACCAAATAATTTCAAACGAGTTTTTTAGCTAGCTATTTAGCGAATTAGTCAGCTAGTGCTGCGTAAACAAGTGACCGTAAGTACTGTCGAATTGGGTACGTGCTCGACGGAATCAATTGCGTAAAAAACATCACACTGATTTCGTTTACCGGATCAACCCAAAATACAGTGCTAGCCATTCCGCCCCAACTAAATGTGCCATTCGGGCAAGCCACACGAGTTTTGGCTTGATTGACGACGACTCCGAAGCCGAGACCAAAACCAAGTCCGTCATAGAAAATTTCTTCGCCGATTGGGCGACCAAAAGTTGAGATGTCCGCATTATTTGGCAAGTGGTTCTGTGTCATGAGGTCAATCGTCCGCGAAGAAACAATTCGGACATCACCTGATTTTCCGCGACCTTCAAGCATTTTAATAAATTTAAAATAATCGCCAGCAGTTGAAAATAAACCACCGCCGCCAGAAAGAAACTTCGGTTTTTCAATCGCACTGTTTCCAAAACTTTCAAGTTTAATTTTTGAATGATTAACCTCGTCATAGCGATAGACCGACGCAAGCCGAGAACGTTTTTCTTCTGGCACAAAAAATGCCGTGTCTGTCATACCCAGAGGTGCAAAGATATTCTTTTCTAAAAACTCATCTAACGGCATTTTCGAAACAACTTCGATAATTCGCCCAACTACGTCAGTAGCCATGCTGTAGTTCCAACTTGATCCAGGTTGAAATACCAAGGGCAACGACGCGATTTTGTCACAGACAACTTCAAGAGAATCGTTATAGGCGACGCCAGTTTCAAAACCAGCCCGCCGATACATATCATCCACGACATCGGCATAATTAAATCCGTAAGTTAACCCCGATGTATGGGTCAACAAATGCCAAACCCGCATTGGCTCGGTTAGCGCCGCAGTCATCGGCTTCAAAATTGTTCCGGTATTCCAAACTCGAGTTTCACCGAATGACTTAATAAATTTGCTCACCGGGTCTGTGAGTTGCAACAGACCTTGTTCAACAAGCATCATCAATGCAATCGATGTAACCGGTTTGGTCATTGAGTAAATGCGATACATCGTGTCGCTCGTGATTGGCTCTCCGGTGTCAGAATCTTTCGCACCATACATTCCAAAATGTGCTACTTCGCCACGACGTGCTACTGCGACTGCGAAACCAGCCAGACGGCCCTCATCTACATAGCGCTTGAAGTGGCTATCAATTTTCTCTAAGCGACTTTGATCGAACCCAACTTGGCTCGGTTCAACTGTTGCCGCAAAACCCACGCTTCTATTTGTGCTCATTACGACCTTACTTTCAGTGCTATTTTCAATTGCGAAATTTATTTTCTAACCAAGTTTGTAATTGTGGGCCAATATCTTTGCGACCCAGTGCTATCTCAATTACTGCACGCAACAAACCCATCGGCGTGCCCGTGTCATAACGGGTTATGTCGCTAACAATACCAACAAGTTGCTTATCGCGAGCAAGCAGAGCAAGTGCATCAGTCAGTTGAAACTCGCCATTTGCGCTTGGCTTGATCACTTCTAAATGATCAAAAACGCTCGGCGCCAAAACATATCTTCCAATAATCACAAGGTCACTGACTGCTTCGCTGGGTTTCGGTTTTTCAATCACACGAGTGATTGCAACTGCACTCTCGCTTGACGAGACGTCTGTTTTGCCGGCGATTTCGACATTGCCATAGCTCGAAACTTCAGACATCGGTACTTTTTTTAATCCAATACTGCTCGTGCCTGTGCGCTCGTAAAGCGCGATAAGTGATTTCATTAACGATGAATCGCCCATTATCTCATCTGGCAACATCACGGCGAACGACTCTTGACCGACGGCATTGCGCGCGCAACTAATTGCATGACCAAGACCCAATGGCGAATCTTGATAGACAACGGTGACAGCAACTTTGGCGGTGCTCGCTACCGACGCATACGCCTCAATCGAAGGCTTAGAACGACTTGTAACGATTATTACTCGTTCAATGCCCGCCGCGGTCGCCTCGTCAATTACGAACTGAATTGCTGGAGTGTCATATATAGGTAGCAATTCTTTTGGGGTAACGCGAGTGGCTGGCAAGAACCGCGTGCCCATTCCGGCTGCAGGAATCACAACGGTGCGTACGGCCACTCAGACATCCTAGAATCAAAAGCCCTATGCCAACTTATGTTTACAAGTTCATTGACACTGGCGAGACCATTGAGATTTATCAGGCATTCAGCGATGATGCGTTGACCGAGGCCTCGCACCCATCCGACGGCAAGCCACGCCCAGTAAAAAAAGTATTCACGCCGGTTGGCGTCACTTTTAAGGGTGGTGGGTTCTATAAAAACGACAGCGCCGCTAGTTCAAAATCGGGTGCTAGTTCAAATTCTGCAACTTCAACGAGCTCGACGGCAAGCACTTCGGCTGGCACCTCAAGCTCAGAGGGCTCGAGTACATCAAGCGGTGAAAAGTCTGCCAACAAAACTGAGACTAAAACTGAAACAAAATCAGAGACGAAAAGCGAAACGAAAAGCGAAACGAAAACTAGCCCAGCCAAAAGCGAATAATCCGCACACATGGCCTCTAGCCATGCAAACAAAACTAATTGATCATTGGTATGCCCTATGTCGAGACGCTTCGCGACAACGACTCGTTATTGTTGCGCTGGCTAGTTTAAGTGCGTTGTTATATCTTGTGACTGCGCTCGGCTTCACATCTAGTTCTAGCGTCGCAACAACACAAGACAGTCGCCACGAAATACCTGCTGGGTTTCGAGCAGTGGCAATGCAAAGTGTTGGGCCGCTACCCGAGCTGCGTGCTGGCGATTATGTAGATGTGATCATTGACGCAACAGTTGCACTCGATCGCGTGTTAGTGATCGATGTTGCATTACAACCAGGTCGATCAGAAACAGTTGTGCTCGCTGTGCCACTGGCAAACGCGCCAAAAATTGCGGATGCAGCCGCTCTCGGCATCGTTGCACTGGTTTTAGTTGGCTAGCTTTAGTTGGCTAGCTTTAGTTGACTAGCTTTAGTTGGCTAGCTTGTTAATTTATTAGCGCCAGTTTGAAGCAACTGCGATCAACACGCCAGTGCCGATCAAGCAGCGATAAACCACATACGGTGCAAAAGTTTTAGTCTGCACCAAACGAATCATTGACCACATCGCAAGCCAGCCAGAGATTCCCGCGACAACGATTCCGACGATCATTGGCACGAGCAAACCATCAGGTATTCCATCGCGCACAAGTTTTGCAAGTTTGAAAACAACTGCCCCAGAAATAATTGGCACGCTCATTAAAAATG
>JAPKZT010000171.1 GCA_026393655.1 Actinomycetota bacterium
CCATTACTTCGCGCCAAGTTTGCAGTGAGTATTCTTCGAACGGTTTGAAGAATTCATCTAGGCTCGAACCCTTTGACGCAGCGTTATTAACTAGTACGTCAATCCGACCAAAATCACTGACGACTGCTGCAACCATCTGTTCAACAGATTCTGGCGAGGTTATATCGCAACCAAAGCCAGAAACTTTTTGACCAGACTTTTTAGTTACAACACCAGCTACTGACTTCGCAGCAGGCTGATCAATGTCAACAACTGCGACTTGTGCTCCGCTGTCGGCAAAAGCTTGGCAGAAAACTTGACCGAGAAGACCAGCGCCGCCAGTAACTAAAACAACTTTGCCACTGAGGCTAAAAAGATCTGAGGTTTTAGTGTTCGTCACTTTGCTGAACCTTTCATCATCATCCATTCAACCATTTCAAAATCTGCCTGAGAATCAATGTCTAGAGAGCGTTCTCGCGGCATCTCAAAAAGACGAGTGCTGGAGGCAAACAAACTCGGATTATTCAAAAGCGCGTCACGCCGCCAAACATAAATTGATGCATTCATATCAAAACACTTCGGAGAATCTTGACGACGGGTTACTGCATCTTTCAGCGGCTTTGAAACTTGAACGATTCCATTTTCGTCTTGTTCAACGAGATTAAAATAAGGAGATCGATGGGCTGGTGTGCCGGTGATTACATTGTCGGCGCTGGTTTGTTTTAGTAGCTCTAACGCACCGATAATGTCTGCAGCAATTCGAAGTGGGGCTGTTGCATCTAAGTCAATAATGATGTCAAATTGGCCGAATTCTTTTTCAGTGGTCTCAACGCAATGTCTTATTGCCGGAAGTTTTGGGGCGGTATCTGATGCCATTTGTATGGGGCGATCAACAACAAAGGTTGCACCGTGAGCTAACGCAGTCGTGCGAATTTCTGTGCTGTCACTGCTAACGGCAATCTGCGAAAATAATTTAGTTTCAACTGCTTGTCGGATTGAGTATGCAATTAGTGGTAGCCCGTTGATTAGTCGCAAGTTTTTATTTGCAACACCCTTAGAACCGGCGCGCGCGCAAATTGTGCAAAGAATTTTCATCCTTTAATCCATTTTCGTTTTGATGCTGCGATTTCGATTGCTTCAATAGTTTTCACAACAGTCAACGCTTCGGCGATCGAGCAGATAGTTTTTGGGTCTTGAGCGATCATCGCCTTATGCTCTGCTAAGTATGTGTGATCTAAGTCAGCGTTAAATACCTGAGTTGTGTCGTTAAATTGCGCTAATCCAGAGAGCAAATCAATTCGTATTGTGCCTTTGTCGCCATTGATTGTGATCACTCTTTGCTTAATTCGATCCAGATAATTCAATTGAATTGATATTGCTTGACAAGTTTTTGATTGCATCAAAATAGAAAAGGTGTCTTCTGTTTCAATTTCAAGGTTGCTGAACTTTCCACCAGTTGAAGTTAGATGACTCCAGTCACCAAAAAAATATTGGACTAGATCCAGTTCATGGCTGAGGTCGCGTAAAACTCCACCACCGCTAGCGATCGTTGCTGAACTTGAGTTTTGGTATTTATTATTTTTGCGCCAAGTTGGCAAATATTGTCCAATATAAAAATTTGCAGATGAAATGTATCCGAGTTGAGGCAGCGTGTTGCGTAACCATGCGATGGCGGGGTGAAAGCGAAGGTTGTATCCAACGCCAGCAAACTCGAATTTATTTTTAGCAATTTTTTTACTTGCAGCAAAAAGCGGTTTTTCAATTAATACTTTGCCCGTAAATTTAGCTTTGCAAAGTTCTTTGAGATCACTTTGGTGCTGTGAAGTTCTGCTGGCGACAACAACATATTCGAATCGGTTGTGCTTTAGTTCGTCCGAAATAGATTTATATTGAATTGTGTCTGGTTGATTATTTATGTAATTCGAAACTACGACTACTTCATGATTTAATTCTCGAAGAATTCGGGCATGTCTTGAACCGATAGAGCCAGCGCCAATTACGGCAATCTTCACTGAACTTCCCTAGGCCATTCGCGCTTTGCTCGCTCAAGTTCATCAAGACGACCAATGTCAACCCAATATTCGTGAAGCGGAAACGCAGTAATTCGATGCCCATCGGCGGCAAGTTTCGTAAAATGTGTGGGCATGTCGTAATAAGTTCCCTTTGGAATATTCGCCAAACTTTGCTCGCTTAACACATAGATTCCAGCATTCACTAAATGTCTTTGTGTGGGTTTTTCTTTGACATCAATAATTTGTGTGCCATCAACTTCAACAACTCCGTACGGGACTTGATAATAGTCTTCGCGGACAACCATCGTCGCAACAGCATTTTCGCGTTGATGAAAATCTAGAAGTGCGTCAACAGAAATTCGCGTCAACAAGTCACCGTTCATCACAATGATTGGGTAGTTAACTTCACTTGGCAAGAGCGATAACCCACCTGCAGTGCCGAGCCGAGTTGTTTCGTGAAGGTAGGTAATCGAAGCACCTAGTTTCGAACCATCACCGAAATATTCCGAGATTATTTCTGCTTTAAAATTTAACGATACAAAAAAATTCACATAACCTTGATCAATGAACGACTGAATGATTGTTTCAAGAATTGGTTTGCCACCAACATTGAGCATTGGCTTTGGTGTGTCTTGCGTCAACGGATGAAGACGAGTGCCGAGTCCTCCAGCCATAATCACGACTGCATTTGTTTTTTCTTGAGCCCCGAGCATGTCGTCGACTGTAAGTACATCAACAACCTGTCCAGATTCATTGACAATTGGCATTTGGTGAATTCTTTTTTCGCGCATCAACTTAATAATCACGGTTCGTGGCGTAGATGCAGAACTTGTAGTCGGTGACTTTCGCATCGCCTCTGCTGCCGTAATATTTAAATCTTTACCTGCCAAAATTGCCTTGCGAATATCGCCATCAGTAACTGTGCCAATAAGTTTGTTATTGTCATCAACTACGAGTGCAATCTGTAAAGCGCTATTGGTAATAGCTTCAATTGTTTGGCGCAGTGTCATCGAACTCGACACAAGCGCATCTTGCCAACTACACATCTCCCATATTCTAATTGGAGATTCCCGTTTTCTAGAAAGTAATTGCAAAAGCCCTACTGAATA
>JAPKZT010000300.1 GCA_026393655.1 Actinomycetota bacterium
ATTGTGATTTTTGCTATGCAGATACTGATGCGCCGCAAATGTCAAATACGCGTTGCCGCATCCATGATCGACGATAGAAATTGGCTGGTCGTCATCTACTGATATGTGACCAGATTCGATTGCATTATTCAAAGTCGGAACAAGTATTCGGAGAAACTCTTCAACCTGAAGATATTTGTCTTGCTTCGTCGGCTTGATCCGTCCTTGGGCATCAGCGATACCTACTTCACGCAAAAACGCATCGCTAGGGTCCAGCAATCGCGTCTTGTGCTTATCGTGGTTAAGCGTTTGCGACTTGTTTGACTGTTCGACGAAAACTTGGGCATCACCTTTTTTCGTGAATCTGATCGTCATCGATTGCGCAACACTTTCGATCAGAATGTTGGCAAAACCTGAATTCATCAATTTGTTGATTATCTCTGAGCCGAGATCAAGATTGACTGTTTTAGAATTAGATCCAGAGAGTTCAATCATCTGTAACTTAATCTCGTCTTTAAGTTTGACCGGTCTAATTTCAATTTTTTCAGAGTCGGGCAGCATGTTTCTGCGACGACCAGATAGAACTGCTCTGACGAACGTTTCCGAGTTATTAATCAGAGCAAAAGCCTCAGCAGTTGCTTCTTCGAATTCAATCGGCATTAGGTTATTTGCGTCTCTTAGATAGTGGTTCGTTGGCGTTGGTTACATCGCCAGCCAGTTGATGTACGACGAAAAGTATCTACTCCACGGACCAAGTCGATTGCCGGTTTTGAGCCTGCCTTGCTTTGACGCCGTTCAATTGTCAGGTTTCCGTGTGCCGTGCCATTGCCTTCGTCTGCAAAAAAAGCCATGACTAATGGAACTTCAATAATCAACTCATTGGCGGAAAACTGCTCGATAAAACTTTGACGAATCTGCTCAGGCGTATTCAGTGGATCAACATTATTGATGCTGATCACAGCATCGTCAGTGAAATAGCGCATTACCGAATCAATTTCTGAACGACTTAGCGCATCGGCATACATCGTAATTAACTGGCGCAAATCAAAGTCAGTGGAAAGGGACGCCGGTCGGGGAGCATCGTCGTCACTTTGTTTGGTTGTGCCGTTAGAAGATTTCGTAGAGCGACGGGAATCACGAATGTCGTCTGGCGAAAGACCGGTCTCGGCAGCCGCGAGTTGGCGCATCAATCGAATGAACTCTTTGCGTTTGAGTACCCCTTCATGAGCCGCATATTGCACAGCCAAGCCGTCGATCAGTCCTGAGATTCGAGTAGCAGATTCGCGCGGGTGTACACAGTGAAACTCGCCCGATTCGTTACCGGCTCTAAGAACTTTCTCGAAGACGGCGATTGATTGGGCGTCAAGTTCTTGGCTTATCGGTTTCATTTTTGGATTCCTTAATGCTTCACCCCAAGCATCAATCCATAACATCCATTCAACGTCGTCACTACCTTCTGGCACGTAACTTTCGATCAGTCGCCACAACTTTGCTACTGCCGTGGGTGCCGATGCACTATCGCGTTGCATATCAGCAAGGTCTTTATTTGCGTAGTGCTCAAAAGCTGCAGCCAGCAATTCTTCTTTAGATGCGAAGTGATAATGAATGAGACTGTTTGAAACTCCGAGTCGCTTAGCGACATCAGCCACACGTGTACCCGCAAAACCACGTTCAATGATTACGTCGCAGGTAGCCTCAAGAATCTCAATGCGACGCTGCTCAACTGTTTCTTTTTTCACTACTTGCGCACGATACTTCGCTTGGGGCATGACCGAAACTCAGACTGTTTTATGTATGGAAAACGGCTACTGATGCGCGACTTAAGTATCACACCAAAGGGCTTTCTTCGGGTTGCGCAGACTGCATTCGCTTCACTCTATTTGATAATCATCACCGGCTCGTTAGTGCGACTAACTGGCTCGGGGTTGGGCTGTGCAGATTGGCCACGTTGCAGTGAATCAAAATTTGTTGACGTCTCGAACTCGCACGCCGCAATAGAGCAAATTAATCGTCTGTTCACGGGAGTAGTTGCGGCAAGTGTGATTCTTGCTGTCTTGCTTTCCGTGAGGTTGCGACCAAAGCGTCGTGATTTAATCGGTATGTCTATCGGACTTGTCACCGGTGTTGTTGCCCAAGTCTTGCTCGGGGGTTTAGTCGTGCTTACTGGTCTTAATCCATTTTCAAATATCGCACATTTCTTAGTCAGCATGTTGCTGATGAGTAATGCCTACATGTTGCTTCAACATGCAAAAATATTTCGAACGCAAGAAATTGTTCTGCCGCGTCGTGAACCAGAAATCACTAACTCAAAAAATTTACTGCTGGTGCGTATCGTCTTATCTTTGACCGGCGTAGCAGTCGTTACTGGCACAGTAGTTACCGGCTCTGGTCCCCATGCAGGTGACGAACA
>JAPKZT010000123.1 GCA_026393655.1 Actinomycetota bacterium
AATTCTTCACCGTCAAGTCGAATACTGCCAGTTGCAGTAGCCGTATCAGGCAATAGGCCAATCACAGCAAGTGCGATCATTGTCTTACCAGAACCAGATTCGCCGATAACGCCGACGCGCTCACCGGCTGCCAAATTAAACGAGACATTGTTGACTACAACTTTGTTGTTGAAACTAATCGTCAGATTCTTGACTTCTAAAAAATTCATGATTTGTTTTTTCGTAAAGTTGGATCAAGTGTTTCGCGAAGCCCGTCGCCGAGCAAATTGAAGCCCAACACAGTGATGATGATTGCTAGACCTGGCCACAATGCCACGACCGGATCAATCAGTAAATACTGCTGAGATGAGGCAAGCATTCGACCCCATGAAGGTGCAGGCGGAGTAGTTCCTAATCCTAAATAAGAAAGAGTTGACTCAGCAAGAATTGCAATTGCGGCCGCACCCGACGCTTGGATAAATAGCGAGGCGCGAATGTTAGGCAAAATATGTTGGCTTACGATTCTAAGTTTGCTGCTATTGCAGGCTTTGGCCGCGAGAACAAAATCTGAGTTGAGTACTACGGCAACTTCACGCCGAGTTACTTGAGCAACTGCCGCTGATGTGGCGATAGAAATCGCAATAACCGCAGTAAAAGTTGAGGGGCCATGTATTGCTGCAAGCACAATCGCAAAAAGCACCGCGGGTAGCGCCAAGACAATATCAATTGAGTAAATAGCGGTGCGATTAAACCAACGAGGCGAAAGTGCGGCACCGATGCCGGTCGTGACGCCTAATGACATAGTGATTATCACAACAAGAAATGCTGTGATCAAAGTCGTGCGAGATCCAGCCAAGAGATTGCTCAACACATCACGACCAAGTACATCTGTGCCCAACAAGTGTGACCACGAGGGTTTAGCCAGTGAAATGTCGGGGTTGATCTCAAGTGGGTCATACGGTGTCCAAAAAATAGAAAGTAGCGATATCGCCGAACTAAAAGCGACCAGACAAATGCCGAAAAATAAATTTCGATTGCTGGCTTTGCTTTTGTTCATTGGTTCGCTCGAGACTTGGGATTAAGAAAGCCGAGTGTTGCATCAATCAAAAAACTCACTAAGAAAACTGCTGCAGTTGTTGCGGCGACAGTGCCTTGCACTTTGGTGTAGTCGCGGATGCTGACGTCTTGTAGCAACATTTGTCCAATGCCTGGTAACGCAAAGACATGTTCGACGATTATCGCACCAACAATTAATGTTGCGATCTGCATTCCGAGAACCGAAACCACCGGAACAAGTGAATTGCGAACACCATGAATGCGCAGTGCTTGACCGCGAGTCAGACCAGTAGCGCGAGCAGTGCGAAAATAGTCTTGCTGAATAACATCGATCGTTGCCGAGCGTGCGAAGCGCATCAACATCGCGCCTTGGCCGAGTGCCAAAGTCATTGCAGGTAGCACTAACGATTCAAGACAGCTAGACCAAGAACTCCAACCAGCATCTGGAAACCCACCCGATGGAAATATTTGAAACTTGACTGAAAAAATCGTCACCAATATTACGCCAGTCCAAAATGTCGGGATTGCGATGCCGAGTTGACTGACTGCCGAGATAGCGATGCCTTTGCGCCGACGAAAATTAAGTGCAGAATACATGCCAAGTGGAATCGCGAAAATCAGCGCTAGCGCTGATGCCAAGCCGATTAACGGCAGTGTCACTGTTGCTTTGTTGACAATTTCTTGTGAGATGTTTGCGCCCGTGAGCATCGAATAACCGAGATCGCCCTGCAACGCACGACCTAGCCATTTCAAGAATTGCAATATCAATGGATCATCTAATCCGAACTCTGTTCGAGTTTGGGTTAACGCTTCAGGAGATGCGTCTATGCCGAGTTTTGCTTGTGCTAAATCTCCAGGGAGTATTCGTAGTAGCAAAAAAACCAATGCACTTGCAGTTACGAGAGATCCAACGAATAAGGTAAATCGCCGAACAATAAACAAAACTAAATTTTGCAGCGAATTATTCTTTCGTGATTGCCGCAACCGAGTATGCATCTCCAACATCATTTTGGGGAAAACCAGTTACCGATTTTTTTACAACTTGTAAATTAGGTATTAGCCACAACCAGTCGCTGACCGACTCATTTGAGAGCAACCTCGCAGCTTTTTTAAGCGACTCAGCCTGCGCAACTGGAGTGCGCGCCGAACCTGCTTTTTTGATTAGTGCTTGATATTCAGCACTGTTGTATCTGAAGTAATAGTTGGGGTTCGCATAGATTGACATATCACTTCGCTCAACGTGGGCGACAATCGTCATGTCATAGTTGGCTTTTGTAAATATTCGATCTAGCCACTCACCCCATGCAACTGGTTTGATTGTGACATTGATACCGATTTTCTTGAGTGACGCGACAATGAACTCTTGCGAAGCCTCAGCGTATGGTGCAGGTGGGATATCAAGCGTGATTGCAAAACCATTTGGGTAGCCCGCTTGCTTCAACAGATTTTTTGCGGCTTGCACATCGTAAGGAAATGTCTTTGAAAGATCTTCGTACCATGCATCGGTAGGCGGAACAAAGCTTCCAATTTCGAGTCCGTAACCAGCCCATGCAGTTTTGATTAGGGCTTTCTTATTGAGCGCCTGGCGAATTGCTTGGCGAACTTTGATGTTGTTCAGCGGCGCTTTTGAATTGTTCATACCGAGAGTTACTTCACCGTTTGTGGTGCCGCTGCTGATTTTTAGATCCTTGCGCCCCTTAAATACCGACAACAATTCTGGTTTTTGCACCGTTGACATGATGTCAATTTGCCCCGACAATATTGCGTTACTTAATGCCGTGGCATCGAGAATGTAACGAAAGACAACTGTCTTCGCTAGTGCTTTTGTCGCACGATATGAATCATTGCGTTCGAGTGTGATGCTGTTGCCACGGTTCCAGTTGCCAAATTTAAATGGCCCTGTTCCATTTGCCTTGGTGGCGAAGTCTGTTGTGCCAGATTTAAAAATAACTCCACCACGCTGAGTTAGGTTAAACAAAAAGTCGTTGTCGCGGTCTTTAAGGGTTATTACAACAGAACTTGCATTTGGCGCAGTGATTGACGCGATCGTTGAGAACTGTTGTTTTTGTGTTGGCAATACCGCGGTTGATTTCGGATCAAGAACGCGGTTGAAACTCCAGACCACATCGGCCGAAGTTAAATTTGCGCCATCGTGAAATTTTGTTTTTGCGAGTTTGAATGTATAAACAAGACCGTTTGTTGACACCGTGTACGACTCAGCGATTGACGGAACGATCTTGCCGCTATTTTCTACTTTAAGTAAGCCCTCGTAAACGTTATTCAAGAGCACTTGAGGTATCGCTTGGCCAGCAACGCCTGTGATGTCGAGGCTGACTGGCTCGAGTGTGAAACCAATTGTGACTGTCGCATTTGTCTTGGCGCTAGCTTTCGACGAACTAGTTTTTCCAGAGCCAGCTGTGGCTGCGCTAGCGATTTCTGAGGTAACTAACAGAAGCGACGCACAAATCAGAGAAATTTTTGATATGCGCTTTAGGTCAAATTTTGTCATAAGACCTTTAAATCTATATTACTTGCGACTTAATCAGCCCTAACCGGTTCAAAACTTTCACCAGCACGCACCTGAGATGCGTATATCGAGTTAGACGCCATCAACTGTTCGTGGGTGCCTTGTTCAGCAATTTTCCCATTATTGAGCACAATAATTCGGTCGGCATCACGGATCGTTGAAAGTCGGTGAGCAATAACTATTGCAGTTCGGTTCTTCATCGCTTCTGTGAGTGCCATCTGCACAAGTATTTCGCCCTCGTTGTCAAGGTGGCTAGTTGCTTCGTCGAGGATCATCACCGCCGGGTTCTTTAGCAACAATCGAGCAATCGCCAGGCGTTGTTTCTCGCCCCCTGAAAGTCGATACCCGCGTTCGCCGACAATTGTGTCGTAGCCGTCTGGTAGCGCCGAAATAACTTCATGAATTTTTGCAGCCTGACATGCAGCAACAATTTGTTCGTGTGTCGCACTTGGTTGCGCATAAAGTAAATTTGAATTTACCGACTCATGAAACATGTGTGAGTCTTGCGAGACAACGCCAACTGCTGTGCGCAGCGAAATACCAGTCAGATCACGAACGTCGTGACCATCGATTCGTACTGCACCGCTAGTGACGTCATACAAGCGGGCAAGCAGCGTTGCTAAAGTTGTTTTTCCGGTGCCACTCGCACCGACCAAGGCAATTGTTTCGCCAGCAGCGATGCTCAGTGAAATATCATTCAGGACGTCAACGTCTGGGTCTGCACCGTGCATCACGCCAGAAAGCTCAAGCGACGCGATTGAAAAACTTGCAGCAGGTGGATATCTAAATGAAACATGATCGAACTCGACGGCGCCACGAGCATTTGTTAATTCAACTGCGCCGACCCGATCGGTGATTGATACGGGTGCATCAAGTACCTCAAACACTCTTTCGAAACTTACAAGCGCAGTCAAAATTTCTAGGCGAGCATTTGTTAAGCCCGTTAGAGGCTGATAAATGCGTTGCACAAACGCCGCCATCGCCACAAGCGTGCCGATCGTGATTCCACCCGAAACAACCATGAACGCGCCAACTCCATAAATTGCAACCGCGCCAAGAGCACCAACTAAACCGAGGGCTACAAAAAATACTCGACCATACATCGCAGTTGTAATACCAATGTCGCGAACACGAGCGGCACGTGAACCAAATGCTCCGACTTCTTCGCGGTGCCGACCGAATAATTTAACTAGCAACGCACCTGAGACGTTGAATCGCTCCGTCATCTGTGTGTTCATGCCCGCGTTTAATCCCATTTGCTCGCGAGAAATTTCTTGTAGGCGAGCACCCACACGTTTCGCCGGCACGATAAACACTGGCAAGACAATTAGTGAAAGCAACGTAAGTCGCCATTCAAGGGCCAACATTGCGCCAAGGGTTGTTGCAAGTATCACAACATTTGAAACGACACTGCCGAGTGTGCCCGTGACGGCCGACTGTGCACCGATCACATCATTATTTAGTCGGCTGATTAATGCGCCGGTCTGGGTGCGTGTAAAAAATGCAATTGGCATGTTTTGTACTTTGTCAAAGAGAGCGACACGTAGGTCATAAATTATTCCTTCACCAATTCGCGCCGAATACCATCGCTGCACGATTTGCAGTACTGCGTCACCGAGTGCAACAACGACGAGCACAACAGTAAGAGTGACGATTCTGCGCTTGTCTCCATCTGGGATTGCATGGTCGACAATCATTCGAAACATAAATGGCGGAATAAGTGCAATCACTGCAGTCACAAGAATTGTTATCAAGAAACCAGAAATAGATCGGCGATATGGGTGCGCAAATTGCCAAACTCGACGTAAAGCAGTTTTGCCAATTTTTGCGCCAGTGACGGCTGATTTGTCTCGCGGTATTAAATGATGCGGAAGCACGCAGTCAGGCTAAGGCTTAAGCGTGAGTTTTTTTGTGCATCTTGCCATCAGGCATAGTCGCACCAGATAAATCAGCGCCAGTCATATTTGCTCCCGTTATGTCTGCGCCAGATAAATTCGCACCAGACATATGTGCATTAGTTAAATTCGCTTGGTGTAAGTGAGCCTTTGATAAATTCGCGCCAGTTAGTTTCGCCTTCGAAAGTTTTGCCTTGGCTAAATTGGCGTTCGAGAGATTGGCATTAGTTAAATTAGCCTGCGTCAGATTCGTTTTTCGTAAGTTCGCGTGCATTAAATCGGCGCCACTCAAATCAGCGTTAGATAAATCTGCGCCGCTCAAATCGGCATTCGGCAAATGAGCACCGGGTCCGATTTCGAGGCCATTTACCTGCATAGCGACAACATACCGCTAACTGGTATTCGAGTGTTAATGCGAGGGCAATTAATCAGTGATTGTTCGGCGTGGAGTCCAGACGATGTAGTTCCAGATCCAGTCTGCAAAAATACTTGTTCGGTTACGGCCGCCTGATAGGTACGCGAGATGCAGCGCAAGCCAGGTCAGCCAAGCAAGTGAACCTCGAAACCGCAACCATGAATTCATTTCAACGACGGCTTTTCGTCGACCGATTGTCGCCATCTGACCCTTGTCGCGATACTTGAAAACTTCGAGAGATTTACTTGATTCGCGTCGCCTGATCTGGCGCGCGACATGTTTGCCCTGTTGAATTGCAACCGGTGCAACCATTGGAAGTGGACGGCCATTGGTATCTGGGTAACTGGCGACATCACCGACTACCCAAATCGAATCGTTTAGTTGCAAATTTGAATTTACTTTGATTCGGTTTCCACGATCTGTTTCGCCAAGAAACTTCCAGTTCGGCGGTGCGACAACTCCTGCCGCCCAAATTCGGGTGCCAGCGACAATTTCTTTTCCATCTTTAAGTCGCAGCGAACGAGAAGTTGCCTCAACAACTGAGGCATCGACTTGAACTTGAACTCCCATCTTGTTGAGAGTTTTGAGAGTGTATTGACTTGAGCGTGGATGAAAGCTCGGCAATAATCGTGGGCCCGCCTCAAGAAGTGTCACGGTTGCTTTCGGTGCGATGTGCTCAAACTCGCGTTGAATTTCGCGCTGCAGTTCTCTTACTGCTCCGGCGAGTTCGACCCCAGTTGGCCCGCCGCCAACAATCACGACATTAAGACTCTCAAGGGGCAACAACCCATCTTCGACACTTTCGTATGTATGCAGTAGCGAGCGACGAATTTCGCGAGCATCATTGACCGACTTCATTTGAAAAGCGTGTTCTGCAATACCTGGGATTCCAAATGTCGTGCCCTCTGAACCAACTGCAAGAATCAAGTCATCGTAGGAAATTGTTTTGCCGTTTGAAAGCGTGAGTTCTTTTGCAGTTGTATCAATATTTGTAACTTCGCCGCGGACGAATTGCACTTCGCGATACGCCGTTCGAACGGGAAACGCGATGTCGTCTTCTGGCAGTGACGCCGTCGCCACTTGGTAGAGAAGAGGAGAGAATAATTGATATGGATTTCTGTCAATCAGCGTCACCGAGTAGGTGTCAGACTTACGCAACTTTTTAGCGCACGCTAAGCCACCAAAACCAGCGCCGATTACAACTGCATGTTTTTTAGGTGTGCGTGCACCGAACTCAATAAGCATGACGTCAATCTACGACTTTTGACACGCTTAAGGTGAGTTGAACTACTTACAGATTTAAGACCGGTGGCTGGCTTCAGTCAGTGCGTCAAAAACTAGAACTTTTGCTAAGTGCCGACGATAGTCAGCCGACGCCCGAGTATCTGAACTCGGTGAGGTGCCTTCGTCTGCGAAATTTGCTGCTTGTTCAAGGTCAGCGCCAGTCGCGATTGCTTCTTCACACTTTGCAGCACGAAGCGGAATTTCTCCCATCGCGCCGAGAATAATGCTTGACCCGCTAACTGCAACCGAAACTACTGCCCAGTCTTGTGAGCGTGAAGTAAATTTCTGGTAACTCCAATTTGGT
>JAPKZT010000181.1 GCA_026393655.1 Actinomycetota bacterium
TCGTACAAAGTCAACTTTTAAACTTGAGGATTGTGCCGATGATGCCGCTGCAGTTGCTGATGTTCTTGGCATCTCAACATTTATTCCTGTTGGGTATTCAATGGGTGGCGCAGTTGCACAACTTTTATGGGGTCGCCATGAACTGCGCGTACGCGGCATCGTGTTATGCAGCACTGCAAGTCACTTCGCAGAAAAGCGTGAAGAAAAACTCAGCTTCTTTGGATTAACCGGTCTTGCTGCCTTATCGCGCTTGACTACACCGCAAGCCCGCACGTGGATTACTGATCAACTTTATTTACAACGCAAATCAGAAGGCCTCGCAGATTGGGCGGTTCAACAGATTGCCAGCCACGATTGGCGACATATTCTTGAGGCTGGTAGCGCAATCGGTAACTTCGACTCACGCGACTGGTTGCCGCGACTTGAAGCACCCGCCGCCGTTGTAATCACCACGCAAGACAATGTCGTCGCCGTTGAACGTCAGACTGAGTTGTATCAAATAATCAATGATGTTGAAGTCTTTGAAGTGCACGGTGGACACAACGCGGTTTTTGCGATGAAAGAATACTTTGTGCCGACACTCGTTGAAGCTTGTCTTTCTGTTCACTATCGCTCGTCGAACTAACTAGCTAACGCTTTCACGACTGACGACTACTTTTGGGTCATTCCATAAATCTTTAACCGCGTCAGCCAAACTGCCTCGAGCAGCACCAGCGTCTGTGACAATGTCGTTTGGAGTATCAGCAAAACGTAATACAGATGCAACACCTTTGTCGCAGACCGCTACGACTAACCGCACTCGTCGACGCAATGGGTGTTGGCTCGGTGGAACTTCATCAGATATCTCATCGTCTGAACGTGTCTCACCGTCTTGCTCATCGCGATTGAGCGGGGCTGCCCAACCGCAAGTTAAAACTACTGCGACATCAAACATTCGGGCGATGGCACTACTCGGCGCATCTAACAACTCGTACACATCGCCATGCTCAGCAAGAAAACTAATTCGTAATGCACCATCTTGATGTGATGCGATGCCACTCACATCAACGATGCTCACCCCATATAGACGGGCTCGCGGCAGATTAAACCCATCTAACGAAGAATGAAGACTGGCTTCGACACAAGTGGCTATGGCAATTGGTGTTGGATCATCATGCATACCCGTGGTGTGTACAAAAAGTTCAGATTTCGGAGAAGTTAAATACTCGGCTCAAGATGTGGCACGCTTGGTTGAATGAAATTCAATGTTCGCTTGAAGTTGCAGATTAAATCACGACCGCTAGTTTCATTAACACTTGCGTTTTTTCTCGTAATTGGCGTATGGTCACAATTAACTCCACTATTTGCCGCGCCAGACGAACCGGCAGGATACATCAGAGGTGCTGCCTTAGTCAGAGGAGAACTAGTCGGTGCCGACATTGCGGCAAGTCAATCAACTTCTTATTGGTCAACCTACGTAGATATTCCCCAACAATTCGGCGTTGCACAATTAGTGCCGTGGTGCTTTGTCGGCAAACCAGACACTCCGGCATGCTCTCAACCTCTCGAAAAACTGACTCCGGTCGAACAACCTCGAACTGACATGGGTAGGTATCCGCCAGTGGGATATTTCGCTAGCGGGTTGGGTTCACTAGTTGGAGCAACAGATCTTTCTGTACGTCTTGGTCGGCTAATCAATGCGACAGTCTGTGCATTTTTAATCGCGCTTGGCTGTGTAAATATTTTATCTAACCGAAGATCAATTATTGTCGTCTTAGCGGCAGTTACACCTGGTGTAATTTTTTTTAGTTCTGTAATCAGCTCAAGCGCAATTGAAATTTCGGCATCAATTTGTTTATGGTGCTCGATTACGACTTTGCTGTCTTCATCTAAAATTTCATTTTTGACATTTAATTCTGTCGCGATTGCATCTTCTCTGTTGGCACTTGCGAGACCCATCGGCGTAGTCAATGTGGCGATCATTGTCTGCATTTCATTAATTGCACATGCGAACTTAAAAGAGTCAATCGCACGAATTATCTCAAGTTGGCGAATTATTCTTGCAACGATAATTTCGCTGCTAATGATGGCCTTGTGGTATTTAAGAATTTACTCACATCACCTCGGAGAGCGGGTTGTCACCGACCCGAGCAATCCGACGTTCAGACAGATCGTTGAACAATCAGTTAGCGACACCTCAACAAAAATTGGTGAGTCAATTGGTAATTTTGGTTGGCTTGATACACCAACACCAACATTTGTTGTTTGGTTTTTTGTTGCACTATTTGGAGTGATTATTTCAAGAAATTGGCATCAGGTTACGAAAGCGAATCGCAATGCCGTGGTTTGCCTTGCGCTATTAGTACCACTTTTAATGATTTTCATTAATCGAAGCACACAGAACTTATTACGAACTTACGGAGTTCAGGGTCGCTACCTCACGCCTCTAATTGCAGGTATACCAATCATCATCGGGGCAGTATGGGTGCCGCGAAAAAAATCAGCCAAGATTATTATCTGTGGATGGACTGTTGCTGTTTTTGCGACGTCAGTAAATGTTCTTCGACGTTATTCGGTTGGTATCAAACCACAAAACTTCTTTGAGATGTTTAGTAACCCTGTGTGGCAACCACCTCTCGGCGTACTCGGAACAATGCTCACACTTGCCGCCGCACTGACTGTTTTCAGCAGTGTTTTTTACATTATTGCAACGAGCGACCCTGAAAATAATCGTTGATACAGCAAATTACTCAGGCAGAATAGACAGGTGAACTCGCAGCCCAAAACCCTTGCACAAAAAGTTTGGGACCGCCACGTCGTCAGTTCTGGAAAAGATCAACCAGACCTTATTTATATAGATCTGCACTTAGTCCACGAAGTTACAAGCCCGCAAGCATTTGACGGCTTACGTCTTGCAAACCGCACGGTGCGTCGACCAGACCTCACAGTTGCGACCGAAGACCACAATGTGCCCACAGAGA
>JAPKZT010000278.1 GCA_026393655.1 Actinomycetota bacterium
AGTCGCGCTGGTTGTAAGCACACTTCTGATTCTTTCAGATGTAAGTTTCCTGACAAGTCTTAGAACAAGCCTCGTAATTGTCTCAATTTCAACGACAGGTTTAACTGCGTGGCTGTTGGTGATGCGCGAAGATCGAAAAATATTGTTTCCAGAAACAATTGGCTTGGGTTTAGCAGTTGGTTTTATTTTATGTGCTGGGTTTCAACTTGTGCTACGCCGATATGGGTTTAATATTTTTGGCGGATTGATTCCCGTAATTATCGCCCACTTCTCACTGTTGTTTAAAAAAGTCCGCAAACTAATTAACTATCAAAGGTTAAGTTTTTCGATCGGCGAAACCGCCGCCGTGTTATTCACAATATTTTTTGGACTTTACTTAAATGCTCCTCTAATTTTGATTCCGGCAACAATTTTTGCATATGTTGCTTTTGAACGCAAAGTATCAACGCCTAATAAATTTAATCAGTGGTCAAAACGGATTGGCTATTTTTATGTTTGGCTGATAGTGATACTTGGCCTTACCTTGGTTGCAGTAACAACAACTGCGGCGGCCCCATACATTTTTGGTGAAAGCTCAGAGTCGATCCCCCGCGAGGCATGGTCAAACTCAATAGTTACATGGGGGCCAAATGAAAACATTCCGCTATTTGGCAATCCCCTCAGGTATCACTGGTTCTCGTTTGCAGTCTTTGGTTTAATTACTCGCTTATCGGGTCTAGCGCCAATGGTGCTTTTCAATAGTGGCCTGTCGGGAGTGCTGGATTGCCTATGCGTTGGATCAATTATCTGGTCGCTAACTTACTATCTTTCAAAAAATCGCCGGACAGCTTTACTGAGCGTTGTAATTCTTTACGGCACAGTCTCGCTCAACCAGCCTTACGCGATACTTGCTGATTCAAGCCCAGACGCAACTTCGTGGCTCGTATGGGTTGCTGCGTTCGGGTTTGCTTTAGCAATTCATACGAAATTTTCAATAAAGTTCGCACCATTGGTATTTTCGTTAATTGGAGTAGCGGCCATTCTCTCTAACGGCCCACACGGCGCAGTGCTTCTGATCGGAATGTCAGGATGGCTAATCGGACGATGGCTACAACGCAAAAAAACTTACGACCAAAATTTGAAAGCAGATCTGATTGTTGTTTTAACTACGTCCGCATCGATGCTTCTTGCTTACTATTTGTTTCTCACTCCATCGCAATATTCGGCGTCGACAATCGACTTCTCTCTACGGTTCCTAAAATCTTGGACGGGTTCTTTATTCGTAATCACAATTTTTGCTGCCCGATTTGTTGCTTTGCCAATGTTGAACAAAATTATCGAGAAGCCTTTGTATTGGTTCTACTATGGTGTCTCTATCAGTGGATTAGCGGCATTCTTCGTCTACCGAAACTCAATTTGGAATTTAGCTAATTACTTTATATTTCCAGGACTAATTCTTTTACCGATTCCAATTGCAATGCTTCTTGCAGACAACTGGACGAATTCTCAACTATCACGAAATAATCGTTGGATAGTGGCGTCTACGTTTTTTTTATTTGGCACACTACTTCATGTCTTGACGACAGCAATTAACTGGAAACACGAAACAAGGCTCAATGCGTTGTCGCTAAGTGAATACTTTGTAGTTCTGCCGCTGATTGCAATTTGCATCTGGGTCGCACTAAAGAGCTTCAGTTTTAAGCGAACAGACAACCGTTTAAAAACTATCTATCACGGTTTTTCGGCACCACTTAATTCGATTTTAGTCATCGCTACTGTTTTTTGCAGTCTGGGTGTGGGTCTTGGTTATTCAGCAAGGACTCATGTCCGCGATCTTGTCGATCTACGAATTGGCAGAAACAATGACGACCCTGCCAAACCTACGACTAGTTATGTTTTTAGAGATGCAATGCTTTGGCTGCAACACAACTCAAACCAAGACGACCTAGTTGCAACAAATTTCATTGCTGGTGAAGAAATCCGAGATTTCTTCACCACTGCGACTTTTTCAAGTTCTAACCTGGCGATTTCAGCAATAAGTAGACGACGAGTGCTTGTTGAAGGTGACTCATGGGGAAACGTTGGACTTGTCTTTACCAAGGTAAGTCGAGTACCACTACCAATTGAAGGTGAGGGAGTGTTTACTATTCAAAATATCGCGCCTACATGGCTCAACGAACGACTTCGAATGAGTCACAATTTTGCAAAAAAACCTGACGCGGAGTCAGCCGAATATATGAAGAAGATGAATATCAATTGGTTTGTTGTTGATAAGTCAAAACAAATGCCCACAACATGGGAACCTCACGCAAGAGTTGCCTTTGAAAATAGTGAAGTAATAATTTTAAAACTTAACTAAATTGCTCGGCTTTTGCCTTTTTGAGCCGTTGCGCAGGAAATCTGAATTCAAATCAGCCATCACTCGTTTGAGCCCGACACTGATCCGAGTTTTACAAAAAGAGTCAGCATCTAAAAGTGAAACCGATTTGAAGTTAATACTTCGAGGCTGCTTATTTATTTTTGTATTACTTGAAGCAGTAATCAATGGTTTAAGACGAAATACAGTCTTGGCGACACTAAGAATGTTTCCGATTGTTAAGTTTTCATCTGCTACGACCAGTTTCATGAATTTACGAGTTAGCCCAGAATCTGCCAAAGCAATTTTGGCTGAATCAACAATGATCCGTGAAGCATCGGCAACATACACATAGTTTCGCGAGGTCTCCAGTGGTACAAACAAATTTATTGGTTGCCGGTGAAGAATTGAAGAACAAATTGTTGAAATTAGACCTTGGTTTTTCGATAAGTCTTGATTTGCGCCATAAAGATTAGAAATTCTTCCAATGACGACTCGTATACCTAATCGGTCAGAAAACTCCCCCAAGCAGTCCTCCTGCTTTAGTTTTGCCTCACCATACGCTGTCGTGGGTTGCGGAGTCGTGAGTTCTGTGAATGGTTGGTTTTCGCTACCTGCATAAACCCCACCAGCAGATGACGCGTGAAAAATTACTCCAGCTTGTAATAATTTTCGTCCGAAATTTTTCTCAACCGATTTCAAGAATTCCTCAAAAATTCTTGTTTCTTCAGCCATTTGCTCGGTTGTGCTGGACAATGTTCCCTTTCCCGCACACCAAAAAATCGCCCACTGGTCATCTCTAGCAATTTCGGAAAACTTCGTACAACTATCATTAATTTGTAGCCGGAGCTGAGCACTATCAGACCACACGAATTCTCCCGTGGGTGCAAATATTTCTGCAAAATTTGTGCACTGTTTTTCGACGCTATTGCCCAGCAATCCACCGCGACCGATTACCCAAACTTTCATCAGTTCGTTTATTTACTTTTTCTCGTTCGCGAAAGCGCATCATTAAACGGACTCGAGCGGATCAAATACAGCGGCCGACCAATCGCAT
>JAPKZT010000232.1 GCA_026393655.1 Actinomycetota bacterium
TGGCGCGTACATCAACTTTGGATTAGCCAAGTAATGCTCAACAAGAGCGCGCAACAACCGAACAACTGATTCGGCTTGCGCGCGCGATTCGCGGCGCATATAAATATTTTCGTAATTAAATTTTCTAAATGTTGCTAGTGCGTCTGCACATTTTGAAGTCATCGCAATTCGACCAGTTGTCGCTGTGGCTTCAATCATCGCACCGATGAATGCATGAAGTTGTTGATCACGCTGCACGCCACATGTATCGCGCACCTCTTGGGGTAACTGTTCGCTAGTCACAACTCCAGCAGCAACGGCATCTTCAAAGTCATGGCAGACATATGCGATGCGATCTGCCCATGACACCACTTCACCTTCAGGCGTCTTGGGGGCTGGCCGTGACCACGAGTGATTTCGAATGCCGTCTAAGGTTTCGCCGCACAAGTTGAGTGGTACGAGTGTCACGTCGGCACCCCATACGGCGTGGTCGTAGCCCCCATCTATAAATACCGATAATGCATCCTCGCTGGCGTGCCCACCTGGGCCGTGTCCGCAGTCGTGTCCGAGTGCGATTGCTTCGGTCAATGCGATATTTAGACCGATGGCCCGAGCAACAGAACTAGCAACCTGTGCAACTTCAAGCGCGTGCGTAAGTCGTGTGCGTTGATGATCTTGTGGAAACACGAACACTTGAGTTTTGCCAGCTAACCGCCGAAATGAAGATGCATGCAAGATTCGATCGCGATCACGTTCGAAACATGTGCGAAACTTATCGGGCTGTTCTGAAATCGCACGGTTGCCGGCACCTAAACTTCGGGTCGCATGAACCGACAAGGTTTTATCTTCTCGATCTTCTCGCTCGAGCCGTTCAACTAATTTCGTGCTGCCTGTGCCTGCCCACGAATCAGAGTGTGCGAGCCGTATCTCAGCGGCATCGACCGAAGTGTGCCCATGCATTGTCTTTGCCCAAGAATTGCTAACCGATTGCGGTGCTACTTCATCTGCCATCGCACAACCTTAGGCAAAGGGTGAGTCATTGGTCGTGCTTGTAGCCTTGAATAGCCCGGTTCTTGCGAATGGTTAGAACAGGCAGACTCAAAATGGAGACAAATGAGTGCCTTTGTTGACGAAGCACAACTCAATGTTCGTGGCGGTGATGGCGGTAGTGGCTGTGTAAGTTTTCGTCGCGAAGGTCCAGTTGTCAATGGCGGACCAAACGGTGGCGATGGAGGCAATGGCGGTTCGGTTTGGCTTGTTGCTGATCGAAATGTTGCAAGTTTGCTGGCTTTTCGCGATCACCCGCATCGTCGTGCCCAAGACGGTGTATCCGGCATGGGAAAGGATTTGCACGGGCGTCGCGGTGAAGAATTATTGATCGGTGTTCCAGAGGGCACTGTTATCAAAGATATGTATACAGGTGACTCACTTGCCGATCTCGCACAGCACGGTTCGCGCTGGTTGGCAGCGCAAGGCGGCGAAGGTGGTCGCGGCAACGCAAGATTTTTATCAAATCGTCGTCGCGCTCCAAAATTCGCTGAGCAGGGTGAGCATGGTTTTGAACGCTGGCTGAAACTTGAAATGAAACTTATGGCTGATGTTGCACTTGTTGGGTTTCCTAATGCTGGAAAGAGCACGTTCATTAGTTCTGTATCGGCGGCCAAGCCGAAGATTGCTAATTATCCATTTACAACACTTGAGCCACACCTTGGCGTTGTGCGGCTAAACAATACAACCGAGTTTGTGATTGCCGACATTCCAGGAATCATCGAAGGCGCAAGCGAAGGCAAAGGTCTCGGTGATCAGTTTCTTCGCCATATCGAGCGGGCTCGAGTTTTGTGCGTGCTCGTTGATCTTGTTTCAATGGAAGAGATTTCACCAAAAGAGCAAGAAGAAGTTTTGTTGCGCGAACTTAAGGCATATCAGCCAGAACTTTTAGATCGTCCGCGATTAGTAATTGCTACAAAAACAGATTCCGCACCGGCTGACGTTATTGATGCATGGAGTGGCGACAAGATGTCTGCTGTTACCGGTGACGGCGTGCGTGAAGTCTTAAACAAACTTGCTGTACTTGTTGCTGAGGCGCGTACAACTGAACCTCCTCCACAAGGTCCGGTTACCTTTCGCCCAGAGCCACAGGGCACTCGGGTAGAGCGGATTAGCGCCAATGAATTTCGTTTACATGGTCGGGATATTGAAAGATCTATTGCGCTCAACGATGTGACTAATGCAGATGCACTTAACTACATCGATGATCGAATGGGTCGACTTGGTGTGCCGAGATTGTTGGCACGTGCTGGGGCGACGCAGGGCGCTGTTATTTGGATCGGCACATTTTCGTTCGACTACACACCTGAGTAATTGACATGCGTGTCGTTGTAAAGATTGGAACATCTTCGATCACCACTAGTGAGGGCAATATCAATTCGTCTGCAGTCAGTGCATTGTGTGACGAAGTCGCAACTTTGCGAAATTTAAATCACGAAGTCTTGATTGTCACTTCAGGTGCTGTAGCGGGCGGTGTCGCGGCGCTCAAACTTAGTCAAAGACCAACCGATATGTTGACTCTGCAAGCACTTGCTGCGGCGGGGCAAAGTCGTTTGATGCAAGAGTACAACGTGCAACTCGATCGTCATCAGATAGTTAGTGCGCAGGTGTTGCTCGTACCAAATGACTTCATTGATCGGCATCAGTATCTGCACGCGCGTCAGACTCTTTTGCGATTACTTGAGTTGGGTTGTGTGCCGGTTATCAATGAAAACGATGCAATTGCCAGCGACGAGATTCGTTTCGGCGACAACGATCGAATTGCGGCTCTTGTGGCCCACAGTGTTTCGGCAGATGTATTGATTCTGCTCACAGACTTAAAAGGTTTATTTACGGCTGATCCAACCGTTGACACGAATGCAACTTTTATTGAAATGGTAAATGCCGATGACGAACTACTTTCCGTTCGCGCTGGTAGTTCAAATAACACTCGCGGCAGCGGTGGCATGGCTTCGAAATTGGCGGCGGCGCGCATTGCTTCGTGGTCAGGCGTGCGCACTGTTATCGCTTCGGCTAAACGAACAAATGTCGTGAATGACGCACTGAACA
>JAPKZT010000192.1 GCA_026393655.1 Actinomycetota bacterium
GTATTTCTTTCGCATCCGAGTCGTGTAACTAACTGCAGCATCCCCCTCCACAATTACCGGCCCTTCACCTTCATGCAGTCTGCAGAACCGCACCGCCAATTCACGGGCGGCCACGGTTGACAAATCCAGATCCGACCAGTTGTCCCTAAGCCAGTTGAATTTTTCATTTGACGTATCAAATTTTGTAGCGCTATTACCGCAGACGGGCGTGAAGGCAATCACTGCTCGTACACGATTATCGAACACAGCAATAAATTGCGCTACGAGAGAAGTCGCACTTTCGCCAAACACGGCAATTTTATGTTTATCTATGCCACGTTGCGCTGCAACAAAACTTATTGCATCGCGGTAGCCGCGAATCTGTAATAAATTGTCGAACCCATATCGCGGCGTGCCGTCGCTTTCACCAAAATTGCGGTGGTCAAACAGCAACACAGCAAAACCCGCTTGTGCAAAGTCGGTCGCATAGTCATCTAACCAAGCCGCCAATACCGAAAACCCGTGCGCCATGATCAAGACCGGCGCATCGGTAGTTTTGTCACCAGCAACAGCTGTGGGTGGATATAGCCGCCCTCGCAAGACTGCGCCCTCAGAAACAAACTCAATCTGTTCGTAGTTTTCAGTCGACATCGTGTTCCTGTCAGTTTGTGTTGTTCAAACTTAGCCGTGCGCTAAATGAGATTAAGTCATACCCTTAGTGTCTCGCGCTTCACTGCTGTAATTACAACTTCTCGGTTGTAACTTGAAAATTAACTATAATAATTATTTTTTGCGCAAAGTTATACATATTGTTTCTGACTCCACTTCACTGAACAGAGTTACACATAATCTCTAGAGTTTCGGATTTCACTGAAAACTTCGAAAGGCGTGTTCATGGCAGAAAGTGCAGTTGTCGAGAACCTCACAAGAACGCGTGCTCGCGCAATACAAGATCGTGCCGAAACAGCAGATCAGAAAGTTTCCACACGCCGTCGCTGGCGTATTCCCGAACTTGCGATAGGTGTCGTATTGATGTGTGGTGGCGCTCTAGGTGCAATTTTGTTATCTCGTTCGGGTGATTCAATGGTCGTCGTCGTTGGTAGTGCTCACAATCTTGAACGAGGAGTGCAGATTACCGCGCAAGATTTAGTTGCATTAGAAGTTCCTTCATCATTTGCGACTTCATTTGTCATGGGTGCGAATGCCAAGTCACTTATTGGCCAAACGATGTTGATCAACTTAAATGCGTCATCACCGATCACAACTGCAATGCTTAGCCCAACTGTCGGATTGCTCCCTGGCGAAGCCTTGACAAGTTCGGCTATTGACATCGGTAAGTTTCCAGCAGACCTCGCCGTTGGTGACAGCGTTCGTGTCGTCACCGTTCCCGACTTGGCAATTAGCGAATCAACCGAACCATCAATGTTTGCTGATGAAGTAATTATTTATTCGATAACACAGACGAGTGATAATAATGATGTTGCTCTGGTGACATTTCGTAGTTCATTAGATCTTTCAATGGCAATCGCTCGTGCTGGCGAAATTTATCTAGTACGAGTTGCTGGTGCTACTACTCAACTCGGTGGCGGTGCTAATCCATGACGATTCTTGATCATCCGCAGAAATCGTCAATAGATAGGCAGTTAGTAAATGCTTTGGCGTCGAGACTTGGTGACGTCCTTGCCGACGAGCGCCTTGACCGACGGGCTCGCAATATGGCTGATCCGACGAATGACGAAGAACATAATTTTGCGCGTACTGCAGTGCACGCTGAATTACTCCGTTTATCTGCGGCACGGCGTTCAGAAGGTCGATCAGTGTTGACCGTGTTTGATGAAGTTGAAATTACTTCCGCTGCGATCGCACAAGTTCTCGGTCTCGGTCGACTGCAACCGCTACTTGAAGACGATGAAATAAGTGATATTCATGTTCGTGGCAATTCAGTAGTTTGGGTCAAACTTCGCAATGGTGAGCGTGAGATGCGCGAGCCAATCGTCGAAACTGACGACGAACTAATTGAACTTGTGCGCCGCGCGGCAACTCGGCTATCTCGTCAAGAGCGACGCTTTGATGCTGGCACTCCAGAACTCAATATGCAATTACCAGACGGCTCGCGATTGTTTGCAACCATGGATGTTTCGTTGCGACCAAGTCTCGTCATTCGCCGCCACCGCTTTGAAATTTCGAGTCTCAAAGAATTACAACTTCGAGGATTGTTGACACCTGAATTACAAGATTTCCTTGCGGCTGCTGTGCGTGCACGACGAAATATAGTTATCGCTGGCGGCACTGGCTCGGGCAAAACGACTTTATTGCGTGCGCTAATTAATGAGATTCCAGTCTTTGAACGGCTTGTGACAATTGAAGATGCCTACGAACTAGGACTAGATCACTTCGAACATCTGCATCCAGACCACGACTCATTGCAATCGCGACCTGCAAATGTTGAAGGTCAAGGAGAAATAACACTTGCCGATTTAACGCGAATGGCACTACGAATGGATCCTGACCGAGTAATTGTCGGTGAAGTTCGAGGAGCCGAAGCATTTCCGATGTTGATGGCGATGAGCCAGGGCAATAACGGTTCAATGTGCACGATGCACGCAGACTCAACTCGTTCAGTGTTTCCAAAACTTGCCGCATATGTGTCAATGGCTTCGACTGGCTTGCCAATTGACACAGTCAATTTGTTACTCTCAAGTGCTCTTCATTTTGTTATCTATATAAGTAGCACGGGCAACAATCGCAGAGTGGCTTCAGTTCGTGAAGTCGTTGATTGCGACGGCGCAAATATAATTTCAAATGAGATATTCGCAATGAATTCGCAGGGTGAACTTTTACGAACTTTCCCCTTACGCGAAGCAACACGCGAATTGCTTTCAACGTTCGGCTACGACGAAGAGTCGTGTTTGCCATGATCACATTCTTCGTGTGCATTCTTTGTGGCGCTGCCACTGGCCTTGGCGTGTTTGTTGTGTTTCTCGCGATACGTGATGGAAAGGTAAAGACGAAAACAAAAGTTGCTGATCGGCAAGCAAACTTGAGTCGCTCAATAAACATGATTATGGTTCCAACAGTCGGTGTCGTAATTTTTTTGGTTACTCGCTGGCTTTTGGTCTCAGTTGTTCTGAGTTTGGTATTCATCGCGGTGCCGGCACTCAAATCTAAACAGCGTCTACGTCGCGACGAGCGCGGCTTGGCTGACGCAATCGCGACTTGGACGGAACAACTCCGAGATACTTTGGCGGGTGCACACGGGCTAGAACAAGCGATTGTCGCAACTTCTAATCATGCGCCGCTTGCTATTTCGGTCGCAGTTCGTCGACTAAGCGCACAAATTCAGTACGGCAAACTTAGCGACGGATTGCGGCGCTTTGCTGACGAAGTTGACCACCCGATCGCCGATTTTGTTTCCGCTGCTTTGATCACGGCAACGAAATATCAAGCTCGCGACATTGCACAGCTTTTAGGCCACCTTGCGCAATGCGCTCGTGAAGAGGGTCGGATGAGAACTCGCATTTGGGTTGGTCGAGCGAGAACCAGAAGTTCAGTGCGCATCATTTCTTTTGTTGTTATCGGCTTTATCGCATTGCTGGTTATTTTCAATCGTGATTATTTAAGCGTTTACTCGTCACTAGAAGGACAAGTAATGCTGAGTTGCATCTTTATTGTTTATCATTATCTGCGCCGCCATTGCGATCAGCCTCCACATCCAAC
>JAPKZT010000332.1 GCA_026393655.1 Actinomycetota bacterium
GTTTTTTCAGATGGTTCAAAGTCAATTTCGTCGTATCGTGAATTTACTCAATACTTTCCGCAACCAGGTTGGGTCGAACACGATGCGCAAGAAATTTGGCAGGCAGTACTAGCGACATTGCAGGACGTCACCCAGCAAGTAACCCAAACAATCACCGCGATCGGAATCACGAATCAACGCGAAACAATCGTTGCATGGAACAAGCAAACAGGAAAGCCTTACGGCAACGCAATTGTTTGGCAAGACCGACGAACTGCTGATCGATGTGTGCAACTCGCCGAACATTTGCCGCTAGTGCGACAACAAACAGGTTTAGTTCTCGACCCTTATTTCTCGGCAACAAAAATTGAATGGCTATTAGCTAATCGCGAAATTCGCCAAGATGCTGATCTTTGTATCGGAACAATCGACTCTTGGCTGATTTGGAACCTGACTGGTTCAAAATCTTTTGTTACTGACTGCACCAATGCAAGCCGAACGATGTTGTTTGATATCGCTAAATTATGTTGGAGTGATGAACTAACCAAATTGTTTGGCGTGCAACCGAAGTTTCTGCCAGAGGTTCGCGCATCGAGTGGTGATTTTGGTGTGACCATTAAACATGGTTCTGTTCCGGCGGGCATCTCGATCAGTGGTGTAGCCGGCGACCAGCACGCGGCATTATTTGGTCAAGCGTGTTTTGATGCGGGTAGCACTAAAAATACTTATGGCACAGGCAGTTTCGTATTAATGAATGTCGGTACGACTTGCCCTAAACCAAAAGATGGAATGCTGACAACAATTGCATGGCAACTTGGTAGCGAACGACCAATCTATGCACTTGAAGGCGCGATATTTGTAACGGGCGCAGCAATTCAATGGTTACGCGACGGCTTGAATATCATCGACAATGCCAGCGAAATCAACGCACTCGCACAGAGTGTCAACGATTCAGGCGGCGTTGTAGTTGTCCCCGCGTTCACGGGTCTTGGTAGCCCGTGGTGGGATTCATATGCGCGTGGTGCAATTTTCGGCATCACCCGTGGAACCTCGCGTGCACATATCGCTCGAGCCACAATCGAATCGATCGTATTTCAAACTCGCGACGTTGTCGAAGCAATGTCTCAAACATCCGGAGTAGCAATTACTGAATTAAAAGTTGACGGCGGCGCTTCGGTAGTTGATTTTATGATGCAATTGCAGGCCGATCATTTAGGCGTTGACGTGCTGCGGCCAAATGAATTAGAGACGACCGCAATGGGTGCGGCTTATCTTGCGGGGTTAGCGAAGGGCGTTTGGCAATCTACGCGAGACATCTCAGATGCATGGCAACTTGAAAAAACCTTTTCACCCGTTGCACAACCAACTGGATACGAAACATGGCAAACAGCTGTCAAGCGATCAATGAACTGGGCGAAGTAACGCTTTAGTTATTTAAAGCGCCGACAACAATGCGGCACCGATTGCGCCGGCACTTTCACCGAGTTGCGCCACGCGCAATTCTGGGTGATCACGATTTTCTGGTGCGTAGAGCAATTTTTTGAACCAGTTCTTTATGTGTGGCATCACAGAATCTGCTGCTTCAGCCAGACCGCCGCCAATCACAATCACGTTCGGATCAGTGATGTTTGTCAAATTCACCAAACCGATTGCAACCCACTTACCGAACGTGTCAAGGTAGCCCAAAGCCTGTTTGTCGCCAGCGACTGCGCGTGCGATTACTTCTTCACCACGTTCACCACCAGCAATTGTTGCCAGCCCCGAACCTGATGCATAACGCTCCCAACATCCTCGTTGCCCGCACGGACACAAAATGCCTTGCGACTCAACAATCATGTGTCCGATCTCGCCAGCAAAACCATGACTACCCCGTTGCAACTTTGAACCAGAAACAAATCCTCCACCGATTCCGGTACCTAAAGTAACCATCCACATATCGGTAGCGCCGCGACCAGCACCGTATTGCCACTCTGCGTGAGCCGCACAAGTTGCATCATTTTCAACATCAATTGCATGACCAAGTTCTTTTTGTAAAAGTGTGCGTAGGTCGAGTTCAATCGCACCAGTCAAGTTTGGTGATTCACGAACAACACCAGTTGGAGTTATTAAACCTGGCACGCCTATGCCGAGAGTTTTGTATTCACCAAGTTCTCGCGCAATTTCGGCGAGAGTCGAAACTAAATGGTCAGCGTGCGGCGTCGGACGGCGAACGGAGTTAACAATTTCTCCGCCTTCGAAAAGAACTCCTAGACACTTTGTTCCGCCGACATCTATGCCAGCAACGGCTGTCACGACTCGCAGCGAACCTTTAGTTCCTTTAGGGTATGCAATATTCGGCCTTCGGCACGACGTTTTATGAAACCCGGAATTGGAACTATTAACTCAATAGATAAAAGATACGTAACTTTTGTTGCATCCCCTGATGATTCAAATCGGTATTCGCCATCGATCGCGCGCTCAATATCACCTTCAGTAAGATGCCACGAAATACTTTTGGGCGCTTGTGAATAGTCATATTTAAGTGAGTAACTAGAGCTTCGTCCAAGTGCTGCTACTCGATAGTCAACCAACACCGGTCGTGATTGCGCGTCACGCTCGCGAATATTTACTTCTTTTACGTCGTGCGCCCATTCTGGATAAAGCTCAACGTCAGTCGCAACCGCGAAACAATGCTCGGGTGTTGCCGCTATGACTTCTGACTCGACTGCTGAATCTGCCACCCCTCTATTCAAACACAAACTAAAGCGCTTTCAACGCTCGACCCAGCGTCACCGCAAGTTTGTCGTAGTCAAACAGACTTTCGGCTCTCAACCGTGACGCATGACCCATCTTTTGCCGCTCGTTTTTATCGTCTAATAATCGTCTGATCCCAGCAACAACTTCGCTGACTCGATTTGGGTTGTCGATGATTAATCCTGTCACGCCATCTTCAACTGCGTCGGCTGATCCACCGCTACGACCAGCAATTTGTGGAACTCCACAGGCTGCGGCCTCGGCAAAAACAATGCCGAACCCTTCTTGCTCTAGGCCGCCCCATCGAGATCGACAAAGCATCGCGCAAATGTCAGCACACCCATAAAGGTTTGGTAAATCTGCGTCACTCACCCGACCAAGCATCGTCACTGGGGCGCGCAACTCACGAATCATTCTGTCGAGTCGATTTCGATCACGACCACCACCACAAATCACGACTCGCAACTTTGGATAGTCATTAGCCAAGTGCGCCGCTGCGCGAATCAAAACATCGAAACCTTTTCGCGGAACTAGCCGACTCACACCGACAATCAGTTGTGCATCATCAGTGACGCCAAATTGTTTTCGCGCACTTGAAATTTGTTGTTGCGACAATACTTTAAATCGTGATACTTCAACGCCTGGAGTCACAACAGTGATATCGAGATCGCGACCTGCGCATCGGATCGATTCTTGGGCCGGATATGTGCCCGACGCAATAATGCCTGACGCCTTGCGTAAAACATTGCCAAGCAGATTTGAAGTCAGCGGCAGTCGGCCGGGCACAGTCACTTCGGCTCCATGAACAACAACTACATAAGGCAAGTCGAGCCAAGGGCCAACGATGCCGAGCGGTACAGCGGGGTCAAGCACGATCAGCTCTGCACCGACCTCTTGTGCCAATTGATTTATGCGTCGCACCATCAGCGGATGAGGCAATAGAACTGGTTCGGCGATTCGTTTTATCAAAAAATTTTGCGCTGCGTCGAACTCTTGGGCACCGCGATATGGGCTCGTCAGCACCGCAAAATTCCCAGGTGGTAAACGGCGCCACCACTCATAAAGAACGTTCTGAATTCCACCAACTTTTGGTGGAAAGTCGTTAGTCACTAATAAATGCTTCACTTGTTACTACTTTACGCTCGGCAATGAGTTGAGTTCGTCTTGAACTATTGAATCACTATCTTTGCTTGGTAACAGATTATTTAAACCTAAACGGGCTGTCGCCCAAACTGCATGTGCTCGTAAAATTGGTTCGCGATCTATTAGATAGCGCTTAAGAACTATTTGAGTAGCTTCGTCTGATGCATCGCCAATATTGCCAAGAATTATCAGCGCATTACGCCGAAGCCACTTTGGATCACGATCGGCGATGTACCACGCTTTGAAGTTGTCGAGCAAAGTTTCATCGTCAGAGTTCAATATCATCATCACACTTACCCAAGCCTGAGTTTTGCCATGTGGCTTTTCGACGATTGCATGGCGAACTGTCGGCGGGCAAACTTCTTGACAGTCATCACATCCGTAAATTCGGTCGCCAAGTGCAATTCGAAACGCAGGATCAAAGATTCCAGGTTTTTGCAATAACCATGACAAACATTTTCGTGCGTCTACGACGCCTGGTGCAATTATCGCCTGAGTCGGACATTTGTCAATACATCTTTGACATGAACCGCAACCGTCTTTGACAGTTGTTGTTGACGGTCCTAGCGGTGCATTGGTGAGCACGCTGCCGAGTACAAAATAACTTCCGGCACCTTCAATTAAAAGATTTGCATTCTTGCCATACCAACCAAGACCTGCCTGGTACGCGACTTCACGATCAACAATTGAATTATCATCAGCCAAAACAATCGCCCGCCAACCATCGGTCTTAAGTTGCGCTGCAATTTGTGCAAGACCATGACGGAGCTGTTCGTAGTAATCAGCCCATACATATCTCGCGATTCGCGCAGACTGCTCATTTGGTTTTAGCGGTGTCTGCGTTGCGTATGATCGCGCGCCGACAATTATTGATCGCGCGGTTGGCATTGTGCTCGTTGGATCTGTGCTTCTGATTGGATTGCGATAAGTGAACTCCATCTCGTTATGCAGCCCGCGAGATTTTCTTTCGGTAAGCACTTCTCGGGCGCGACTCAAAACATCGGCACTTGTCACGCCTACTCGGTGCAAACCAGAAGCGACACCGAGAGCAATTAATTGATCTGCATAGCGGCTTGACGAAACGAATGGAGTTCTTGTCGGCTGTGGTTTGAGCTGTGGTTTGAGCTCTGGGTTGAGCTCTAGTTTGAGCGCTCGTTCGCTCGTATTTGTCTCAGATTTTTTAGCTAACTGCACGATGCCGAAGCGTAGGCACCATTCCGGCATTTGCCAGCATTCGCAGAGTTCTTTGTTCTTCTAGGTTCAAAACCACCGCCGATTCACTCGATTCGTTACAAAAGAATGAGACCACACAATCATCACAGGCGGCACTCGCCCGCATGATGCAAGTCTCGCAACTAATTTCGACTGACCCTTCAATTCGTGGATCTTGGCTCGTAACAGGTATTCGGGGGAAATCTCTCACGTATGGGCTCCTTTATTGAATGTTTAAGTCAATACTGCCCAATGGGTGTTACAGGGTATTCAGTAGCAATTAATTAACTAGCTAGCTATTTAGATAGCCAGCAATTGTGCGCCGTGTGCAGCAATTCGCAAAACCATCGTTGATCCATGATCTGGCAAAGAGTCAGCAATCCGCTGAGCATCAGTGCTGTCACACATCGCTGCAACAGTAGGCCCAGAGCCCGATAGCCACGCACACCAAGCACCGGCTTTTACAAAACTATTTAGTGCTTCTTGCGAAGCAGGAACTTTCTTGAATCGAACATCTTGATGCAAGCGGTCTTGCGTCGCAGTTTGAAGCGCCGAAATATCATTTGCAGCAAAAGCAGCAACTAAAAGCGCAGTGCGTCCGACATTGAATACCGCATCGGCAAATGGCACCGTCGCCGGAAGTTTCGTGCGTGATTCTTTAGTTGAAGTCTGCTGTTGTGGAACCCAAACAATTATTGATGGATCAAGCACAGTTGGAATTCGCACAGTAGCGCCAGCAACACTTGCCACCACGCCACCGAGTAGCGATGCAGCAACATTGTCGGGATGTCCTTCAAGTTCAGCGGCGATTGCCAAGATTTCGCGATGTGCGTTTACGAAAACAGTTTCATCCGTTCCATTTTTTTGTGCATGCGCTAGCGAAACACCCGCAATGCGAGCAGCGCCGCTAAAACCTAATCCTTTGCCCATTGGCATTTGCGAACGTACCCACAATGGCCCAGTGCCACCACAATGCTTGAACGCAACAAGTGTTGGATGATTCTCTATCGCTTCGATCGAGTCAGCAGGCGAAGTACCAAAGCCCGCCTCAAGATGCAGCGACAAAGCCATACCCAGCACATCAAAGCCAGGGCCGATGTTTGCTGAACTTGCTGGCACGCGCACGGCGACTGAGTTATTAGATGTGCTCATAAGGTTCCTAAAGATTGTCTAATTAGATATTTTAGTGTGCCATGTGCTTGGCAGCATCAACACTGACGCGAATAACTTCATCCAATACATCTCGTGCTGAGCCAGAATCAATTGATGCGGTAGCGATCTCGACTCCTTGCTGCATGTCATCGGCTTTACCGGCCACGACGATTCCTGCTGCGGCGTTGAGTAAAACAATATCTCTAATCGGCCCTTTGGTACCGTCCAACATCTCGCGAAACACTTTTGCATTATCGCGTGGCTCGCCACCACGAACTGCAGCAACATCAGCAAAGCCAAGCCCAAGAGATCTAGGGTCAATTTCAAATTCTCGCAACTTGCCGTTATGCATTTCTACGATTGGACACTTTCCACTCAACGAAAGTTCATCCATACCACCATGCCCATGCACAACCCAAGCACGATTAACACCTCGCGTGACTAGGGCATGTGCCATCACAGTTGCCGCCTTCGGGTCTCCGACGCCAACCACCATAAAAGAAACTGGAGCAGGGTTAGCCATTGGTCCGAGCAAATTAAACACAGTCGGCACGCCAATCTCACGTCGTGATGGACCAGTAAAACGAAAAGCGGGATGAAATCGTTGTGCGAAGCAGAATCCAAAACCTGCCTCTTCAACACAGCGAGTCACGCCTGGGCCATCTAACTCAATCGCTACACCAAGTGCCTCAAGCACATCGGCGGCACCACTCTTCGACGAAGATGCACGACTGCCGTGTTTGCAAACTGGTATGCCAGCACCAGCCGCAACAATTGCGGACATTGTTGAAACATTGACCGAATAACTGTGATCTCCACCTGTACCAACAATGTCTAGTGCGCGTTGGGTTATGTCATCGCTCAACGCAACACGCTCGGCCGCCCGACGCACTTCGGCCAGCATTCCTTCAAGTTCGATTTCTGTTTCACCTTTTGCGCGGAGCGAAATAATGAATGCGGTAATTTGCGAAGGTGTCGCCTCACCTGAAAGCACTGATCGCATTGCCGCCCCTGCGTGACTTGCAGACAAATCTTTTCGCGACAACAACTGCGAAATTATTTGCGGCCAACCGCCAGCGAGTTCGATTTCACTCATGCGAGTTCTCGCTAGGCGCTACGCCGACCAACTCTAAGTAACCTGCGACGCTCGCGTGCCGAGGCTCCACCCCAGACGCCCTGCTTTTCACGAGTGTCAAGTGCATAGTTAAGACACGCTATGCGCACATGACATGATTTACAGATCGCAGTTGCTTGTTCGCAATTATCCTCGCTTTCCGGATAAAAAATATCCGGGTCAAGGCCTTGACACGCACTATTTACGCGCCAAGATATATCGAACTCGTGCACTTGAACCCCCCTTGTTCTCGTAGCAACCGAGAGACTAAGGCTTCAATGCCCCACTTCGCCAATCCGCAAAACACGCCAAACCAGCGAAACCAGCAACATAAATTGGTAAATCGTTGTTATTTAGTTTCAATCCCGTAGATCAATTAACAATTCAGAAACCGTGTATTGGGCGAGTTCTGTCGATTCTATGTAATTTGACAAAACCGAAATCAATTGAGCCTCACCCTTGGCGAATTCATCAATCTGTTGAGGAGTGA
>JAPKZT010000149.1 GCA_026393655.1 Actinomycetota bacterium
CACAAAACCCACCTCGACGTGACGAACAGTCTGCGCGCAAAAACTGGCTCTCGTATCCGGTTATTTTTCGCTCACCAACAATTAATTGAATTTAAACAAGCGCTACTCCAAACTGATTACTGATCCGTTCTCGTCGTAGATAGTTATCGCTTCGCCTGGGCAGTTTCGAGCCAGACGAATCAATACTGCCAATTGCTCTTGAGTCGTTTCGCTAACAGGCTCTGCTAGTTCGTCTTGATCGAATTTGAAAATTTTTGGTGCATCACTTACACATTTTGCAGAGCTAATACATAAATTTTTTTTAACTTCAACGCGATAGTTCATACGATCAGATTACTGCTACAAAGTTACGGCTTCTACTTCAAAGTCGGTCGCGTGACAAGCCCACATCGCACTGCGCTTAATTAGTTGTTGATGAGTTAAGTGTGAAACCGACACTAAATCATGGCCCAACGCGTTATAAACAACACGACCTAAATTATTTTCGTTAACCCATAAAGTTGGCTGAGTCGAATTGCCATCAGTTGATTGCAAAATTACTTGCGATGAATCATCTCGTGAAAGATTTGAGTACAGTTCGTCACGAACAACAAATGACTCGACTCCTGCAACGATCACATGTTCGGCACACGGTGCAACATTCAAATCACCAAGTGGTGGATGCGATGACTTCTGCCAATCCCACGCACCTCCCACCCACTTGGGCCATTCGCTCCAATCGTCAAAACAAATAGTTGCGGTGTGCATAGCCATCAACCCAGCGCCACTATTTTTTTGCTTCAACATTGCTGCTCGCCACTGTTGAGTAGTTGCGCGCGACCAAATCTCACGATTCTGCTGCGAGTACCGAGCATCTTTCATCTGAAACCAGCATGCCAAAACAGTTATCAAGTCATAATTCTTCGACTCAAGCAATTCAATTGATTCAGAAATATCGAATGCAACATCCGATGCAAAACCCACTGCGTTTAATGTCTCAACCAAATTCGGCACACTGGCGACAAAGTTATGTGCCCAGCCGCCAGAAAGAATTAAATTACTTTTTGTTTTCATCACGCCTTTTAAACTAGAGAACTAAACTATAAAATTCAACCAAACAGTACATCTGGAGAATATTTTTATGGACCTTGATCACGAATTTGTAGTTAATGTGCCAATCGCAAACGCCTGGACAATTCTCACTGACTTAGAACTGATCGCACCATGCTTACCTGGCGCACAATTAACCGAAATCGATGGAGACACTTATTTCGGAAATGTCAAAGTCAAAGTAGGTCCGATCCTCGCTCAATTTGATGGCCAAGCCCAATTTCTTGAGCGCAACGAAGCCGAACACCGTGCAGCACTCAAAGGTGAAGGCCGTGACAAATCGGGCAAAGGCAGCACCTCGGCAACCATCACGGCGCGACTTGAGGCCGTTACAGATACGTCTACGAAATGCTTGGTTCACACCGATCTCGTGATCACGGGCAAGCTTGCACAATTCGGGCGCGGTGCACTCGCTGATGTCAGCGACAAGATTCTGGCTATGTTCGTTGAAAATCTGAA
>JAPKZT010000022.1 GCA_026393655.1 Actinomycetota bacterium
AGAACTTGACCGCCGAGCCGAAACAGTTTGCGCACCACTGAAACTGCGTATTGGCATTGCCACGGGTGACACAATGCTGTTTGAAGGCGACGACTACATTGGACCGGCACCAAATCTTGCGGCACGACTTTGTGACCAAGCGATCGGAATTGGTGTGTTGATTGCGACTGAGCAGATAATTGATCTTCCGCAAGGCGTCAAGACAAAACAACACGAGGCGATCAAACTTCATGGATTCAATGAGCCCGTCAATGTTTCGGTACTTGCAGGTCGACCCGTGATCGCTGAGCGCCATGACACCAGCGAAATTTGGACGCAACGGCCAGTTAGCAATTAATTTTTAGCGCGTTGATTAATTTTTAGCGCGATAAACCGCACGCCCGGCAGTTGCATCTTTGTTTAACCGCTTCGAAAGATGTAAACCTTCAAGAACGAATTCAACGGCACTTGCGATTGCCGCCGGAGATTCATCACCATTTGTAAGACTATTTACAGAGGTGCGAAGCGCGGGCATTTTTTCGAGAAGTGCAACATAGTCGGTCGAAATAATATCTTCACCGGTTTGCACAACAACACCTTCACTAAATTCTTCTGCGACTGCACGAAGATTTTCTAAGTCACTGTGTTGTTTGAAAACTTGTAGCACTGCTCCGCGAACTAGTTGCTGAAAAATCTGACCCTCGCGACCATCTTCAACGGCGTCAATTTCGATTTTTCCCGCGGTTGATGCTGCTATTGCATCTAGATCACTAACTCGCGGAGCAACATCGGTCTCACCGGCATGCAACGCTCTACGAACTGCATTTGCACACAATAGTTCTTGATTACTCGTAGTTAAACGAACACTCACCCCACTCCGTTGATTTACTTGGCTGTTGGCTCGAGCGAGATGGCTGATAGTGGCAATTATTTCTTCCATGAACTTTGGAGTTCGAACTTGAACTGCGCCAATGCTGGCAGGGCGCGACTCTTGCCGTACAACAGCAATTTCGGTTTCAATGTCAAGCGGATAATGCGTGCGAATTTGGCTACCAAATCGATCTTTAAGAGGTGTGATGATTCGTCCGCGATTTGTGTAATCGTCAGGGTTGGCTGAGGCGACCAACATCACGTCAAGCGGTAGACGAATTTTGTAACCTCGAATTTGAATATCGCGCTCTTCAAGAACATTTAACAACCCGACTTGAATTCGTTCTGAGAGATCTGGCAGTTCGTTTATCGCAAAAATTCCGCGATTGCATCGCGGAACTAAGCCGTAATGCAAAGTCAACTCATCACTGAGATAGCGGCCCTCGGCAACTTTGATTGGGTCAACTTCGCCGATCAAGTCGGCGATAGATGTATCTGGTGTGGCAAGCTTCTCGCCGTATCGCATACTTCTGTGTATCCATGAAATAGGCGTTGCATCGCCGTGCTGCGCAACTAGTTCACGCGATTGGCGTGAAACCGGCGCATATGGGTCATCGTTGATCTCACTGCCTGAAACAATTGGCATCCACTCGTCGAGCAAAAAAATTAGCGAGCGAATGATTCGCGTCTTTGCTTGACCCCGTTCGCCGAGAAACACAATGTCGTGGCCAGCGAGTAACGCGTTCTCAAGTTGTGGCATAACTGTTTCTTCAAAGCCAAGAACTCCTGCGAATAATTGTTCGCCAGCAGTTATTCTCGCGACTGCATTTTTTCGAATTTCTTCCTTAACGGCAACCGATTTCCATCCGGCTTTTTTTAATTCGCCGAGAGTTTTTGCAAGATTTTCCGGGGTCTTAAGTTCAGTCATGACTTGACATTAGTTGGATTAATTAGATTTTGGCTAGCCCGACTCGATTAAAGGCGCTCAGGCTTAATTACTTGCCTGCTTTTGAAGTTGCGGTCTTTGAGCTAGTCGTCTTTGAGTCAGTCGTCTTTGAGCTAGTCGTCTTTGAGTCAGTCGTCTTTGAGTTAGTCGTCTTCGAGTTATCTGTCTTCGCGCCAGCCCCAGAATTCGTGCCGGCGCCAGATTTCGCTGTCTGGTTTGTTGAACTGGCTTCAGTAGCAACTGTCTTTTTAGGTGATGCCGAAACATCGCCATTTTTATCAACGACAACAACTTGGAAAGAATTCGTGCCACCAGGGTTGTCAGAAACTTTAATTGACGCTGCGGCCGATGCAGGCACAGTGCTGACAAGGATTCCGTTGCGGTAGATGTTGACTGTTGCACCAGCTTTAGCCGTAACTTTGAATGTCACATCGTTGCCGACTGCTTTAGCAGTTGCTGCTGCTGGCGGAGTATTAACCAAAAGTGGCGGCATTGGTTGACCAAGTATTGGTCGATTTGCATTGTCACCATTTGAAGTTTGGAACCCTGTCGGAAAACCATTCGGCAAATTAGCTGCAGAACCTGCAGGAATAACCGGTGTAGGGCCACCAGTTGGTACTGCTGTTGGATTATTTGGGACTGTAATAAAAGTATTAACAGGAATCAACGAACTAATTGGAACGGTCGGCATAGTCGGCACAGTCGGCATAGTTGATCGGCTTCCACCGCCACCGCCACCGCCGCCACCGCCACCGCCACCGCCACCTGACGATGGTGCCGTAGTAGTAGATGGAATAGTTGACGTGGTAGTACCGCCGCTAGTTGTGAACGAATAATTACTGGTTGTTGTACCACGAGAGTCAGTAACGGTTGCAGATGCATAGTAAGTAGTGCCGCTATAAAGTTCTCCGAGTTGTGAGATTCCATATCCACCACCACATGTAGACCCGCTGCCACTACCGCTAGCACGAGCAACAATGTTTGTCAGCGCGGCGTTTGTCGCCAAGACACCGCTTGTCATATGCCAATCAACGCAGGAGAAATTAAATTCGACGACACCGTTATTGAGTGTCCAAGAAACTGTTGGGCGACTCGGGATTGTCGTCGTAGTCGTCGTCGTCGATGTTGTGGTCGTTGTAGTCGTTGCGCCAGTTGTTGAACCTGCTGGTGGCGAAGCACTCAATAATGAATACGCCAAAAGATTTGGTGAGCCGCCACCTGGCCCAGCAACAACACCAGCAGTCGCAGATGAAGTGATCCATGATGCAACACCCGAAACCGAAAGCGACGAATTAGCGCTCAGCGCCAACGCCGCAATACCAGCAACATGCGGCGAAGCCATAGATGTGCCAGAGATTGTATTGGTTGCACTATTTGATGTGTACCAAGAAGAAGTGATATTCGAGCCGGGCGCAAATACATCAACGCATGATCCATAATTTGAAAATGATGATCGATCGTCTGTCGAAGTTGTTGATCCAACAGTTATCGCTGAAGATTCAGCCGCTGGAGAATAATTACACGCATCGGCATTTGAGTTGCCGGCTGCGACAACAAACACGACACCATCGGCAACACCACGAGCAACTGCGAGATCAAGTGCAGTCGACCGAGAACCACCAAGACTCATATTGGCAACAGCGGCTACACCGCTTAGGTGATTCTCAACGACCCAGTCGATGCCAGCAATTACACCTGAGGTTGAGCCAGAACCACTGCAGTCAAGAACTCGAACTGCAATCAGTGATGCGCTCGGTGCGACACCATAGTTAGAACCAGCGACCGTGCCGGCCACGTGTGTTCCG
>JAPKZT010000322.1 GCA_026393655.1 Actinomycetota bacterium
AGCTTTAAAGGAAAGCGCATCGTGGTTACTGGCGATACCGGCTTCAAAGGATCTTGGCTCTCGTTATGGTTGCATCTCGCTGGTGCAGAAGTTTATGGTTACGCGCTACCAGCCGAATCTGAGCAAAGTCACTTTGAGCAACTTGGTCTAAAAAAACTTATCAAACACAAAGATGGCGATGTTCGTGATTCTGAAAGCCTTAACAGTTTCATGAAATCTTCAAAACCTGAAATTGTTTTTCACCTTGCAGCACAAGCATTGGTTCGCCGATCATACGCAGACCCAAAAACTACTTACGACACAAATATCGGTGGCGCAGTCAACCTGATGGAAGCAGTAAAAAATACTGATTCAATTCGATCACTGATTTTTGTTACATCCGATAAGTGCTATAAGAATAGAGAAGTTCGAGATGGCTACTGCGAAACCGACGAACTAGGTGGACGCGACCCGTACAGTGCTTCAAAGGCTGCGGCTGAACTTGTTTTTTCTTCTTTTTTTGATTCATTTTTATCGACTCGAGAAGATTTCGGCGCAGCCACGGTTCGTGCAGGAAACGTAATCGGTGGCGGTGATTGGGCACAAGATCGAATTATTCCGGACTGTATACGTTCGCTTTCAACAAATCAGCTGATCGTGTTGCGATATCCGAATGCCACTCGGCCATGGCAACACGTTCTTGAACCACTCTCTGGATACGTTCAACTCGCCCACTACCTCAGTGAGTCGCCGAAATCATTTAATGGTGCCTGGAACTTTGGCCCAGATGAGTCAGATGCCTACAGTGTCCATGATGTTGCCAAACAGGCCGTGAAGATCTGGGGATCTGGCGAAATAAAAATTGATACACCGGCTACGCAGATGCATGAAGCCGGACTTTTACATCTGAATTGCGACAAAGCAAAACAACAAATGAGTTGGAAACCGCGTTGGGATTTCTTACAAACAATGACAAACACGGTGTCGTGGTATCGCGACACCAACAACGGAATCTCAGTCAGAGAAATAACTGAATCTCAAATTAACCAATATATGGAGCAAACAAAATGATCGATGGAGTAATTATCACACCGCTATTTCAGATCGCCGATGAACGGGGCAAAGTAATGCATATGTTGAAAAGCACCGACAAGGCTTTTCAGTCTTTTGGTGAAATTTATTTCTCGTGCGTATTTCCTGATGCTGTCAAGGCCTGGCACTTTCACGACAAAATGATTCTCAACTATGCAGTCCCACATGGACGAATTAAATTTGTTCTCTACGATGATCGACCCGAGAGCCCAACAAAAGGTGAAGTTCAAGAATTGTTTCTCGGAGAAGAGAACTACTGGTTAGTAACAGTTCCGCCAAAAGTGTGGAACGGCTTTAAAGGGGTCGGAACCGAGATGGCAATCGTTGCAAATTGTGCGGGGATTCCACATGACCCGTCAGAGATACATCGGCGCGAACCAACTGATCCACACTTTCCATATAACTGGCAACTTATTCATCGATGACCAAGAATGTCCTTCTAACTGGCGGGTTCGGAACACTGGGCGGGCGAATATCGGCAGACCTTTCTAAAAACTCCGAAATCAATTTGCGATTGGCGTCGCGACAAAAGCGTCAACCCCCAAGTTGGGCACCAAAAGCCGAAGTCTGTGTAATTGATTTCGAAAATCAAAACTCGATTAAACAAATGCTTCAGGAAGTGACCCATGTGGTTCATCTTGCAGCACTAAACGACTATGAGTGTCGTGCAGAGCCGCAATATGCCCAGTTAGTAAATGTCGAATTTACGCGTCGAGTTGTCGAGCAAGCCAGCGAAATTAAAAATCTACGTTTTATTTATTTTTCGACTATTCAGGTATATGGAAATAGTCTGACTGGGGTTGTTACCGAACAGTCACCGACTAATCCACGAGATGCTTATTCGCAAACACATCTTGATGCAGAACAAATAGTTGAGAGCGCCCATAACGCGAACCAACTCGAAGGAGTCAGACTGAGGTCGGCTAACGGCTTTGGCTCACCAATGTCACCGGATGCCAAGATCTGGCAGATTATCGCCAACGACCTTTGTCGCCAAGCAGAAGAAACAAAAAAGTTAACACTTAAATCGCATGGGCTGCAGTTTCGCAATTTTGTTC
>JAPKZT010000010.1 GCA_026393655.1 Actinomycetota bacterium
AGAAAAAGAACTTATGGATTGCATCGCGCATTATCGCAATCTCGATTCCGATCCTCCATATATTGGGCTATGGAATAAACGTTTCTCTGAAGCATTTGCCGAATACCAAGGTGGCGGGTTTTCGCTTCCGGTTAGTTCTGGGACGGGTGCACTATATGTTTCACTCTCGTCTTTGGGGCTTCCTAAAGGATCAACGGTGCTTACTTCGCCTGTGACTTGCAGCGGAGTTCTTGGCAGTATTCAGGCGCTGGGGTTCGTTCCTAAGGTTGTTGACTCTGCACCACAAAGTTTTAATGTTGACGCCGAACAAGTTAAGGCTCGAATCAGTAAAGACGTCAGCTGCCTATTGGTAACCCACGCAGCAGGCGAGCCGGTTGATGTGCCTGCAATCAAAGAGGCAATAAATGATGACTCGATATTGATTCTTGAAGATTGCAGTCAATCGACCGGTGCTTCAATTCGTGGCGAAAAGGTTGGCACTTGGGGAGAAATTGCGGCTTTCTCAACCATGTATCGCAAAAATCTTGCTGCTGGCGCAAGCAGCGGACTCATCTTTACAAAAGATTTTGAGACTTATCGAACTGCACTGAGTTACTCGGACCGCGGAAAACCAGTTTGGCGACTTGACTTGAACCTTCGAGATCCACAATACGCATCGTTTCCTGCATTGAATTGGAACTCAAGCGAGATGTCAAATGCGATCGGACTAGCGAGCCTTCGTCGCCTTGACCACACCAACGAGCTAAGGCGAATATTTTTGCGAAAGTTATTCGTTGCACTCGCTGAGGCTGACACAGTCTGCTCACCATATGCATACCACGATGGCTTCGCTCCATTTTACTTTCCGATTTTTGTCGATCAAGAAAAGATCAAAGTCAGCGTTGAGCAATTCGCAACTGCAGTTGAAGCAGAAGGAATACCGCTTGGTGCTAAGTACGGATGCCTGGTTAACACTTGGCCGTGGATCACCGAATATCTTTCAGATACTTTTGTTGCACGAAATGCTCTGTTGACGAGAAATGCGTCGTTCAACCTGCACCTTAACGAAAAATACGGCGAACGCGAAGTTAAAGACATTGTTGAAGCATTCTCAAAAGTCTCAGCTTCTTACTCTCGTTAGGCGACCTTAAATTTGCGATAGCACGACTGACTAAACATAGGCGTTTATAACTACTAGCGTCTTGGATGTGAATAAGTATCGCGAGCAGTGGAGTCTCAACCAGAATATTGCGTATTTAAATCATGGATCGTTTGGCGCAGTGCCAAAAATAGTGGCGGCGGCGCAGCGAGAGTTTCAATTGCTTGAAGAGAATAATCCAAATCTCTTTTTTCGCACGACCTTGCCAAAGTTGCACGACGAAGCACGAGAATTCGTCGCCGAGTGGCTCGGCACTTCGCCAGAACTTTTTGCTTTCGTGCCAAATGCATCACAAGGCGTGATCACCGCCGCAAGCTCACTAGTCACAAACCCGCGTTCACAAATAGTTGCGACACGTCTCGGCTACGGCGGTGTGCTCAATGGTCTCGCTGAAATTGCGCGTCGTACACAAAGTACAATGCGTATCGCCGAAATTGAGTTCACAGCAGGCGTACAAACCGCAGATGACATCGCCGACAGCGTGTTTGCGGCTCTGACACCCGACACAAACCTCGTCGTACTAGATCAAATCACTTCTGAGACGGCGCTTGTGTTGCCGATTGAACAAATCGTGCGCACGATTCGCCGAG
>JAPKZT010000340.1 GCA_026393655.1 Actinomycetota bacterium
GATGTGTTGATCTTGACGCTCGCACACTTTCCATCCCGTCAAGAAATGGATTCGCTACAACTTGGTCGCGTTGGTGATTCGCCGATTATGGCTCGGCATGCTCGCAAAGTCGACGGCGATCAAGATGATTTTCGTGTCGGACCGATCACAATTGATGTAGTCAAACCGCTAAAAAAGATTCGCTTGGTGGCTGCAGCCAGCGAAGCGACACCCATAAGTTTCGACGTCACATTCACGGCTCGCACGGCGCCTTATCAATTGCGCCGTGGCACGATGAAAGCCAAGTACGAAATCATTTGGGATCAATCACATATGTTCCAGAGTGGTACCTACAACGGTTCGTATACACACAACAGCAAAACTTACGAGATAAAGAACTGGTGGGGTCAGCGCGATCATTCGTGGGGCGTTCGCTCACATGCGCGTTGCCCATTGTGGATGTGGATGCCAATTCAACTCGAAGAGGGCATGCTCAGCGTTTGGCATTGGGAGTATCCGAACGGCGCGCGCGTTTATACTGACGGTTGTTTTGCCCCGGCTGATGGCAGCGAACCAATACCGGTAATAGATTTTCAACATGATTTGCATTGGTTAGATGCTGCTGGTCGACCAGTTTCATACGAGAAATTTGGTGAGCAGGTCGCAGGTCTAGCTGGCACAGTTAATTTCACGTTGCAAGGCGGCCGCAAAATCACAGTTGAAGCAACTGGTCGATGGGCTCAGCGTTACAGTCAAATCGCCAATCGTGCCGACAATGTTCTTGGTGGTGGATTAAGCGAGATGCAGGTGCGAACCTCTGACGGAGCAATCGGCACTGCAATTTTCGAGGTCACCGGGCAATATCATCACAGATATTTTCCAATTGCTCGTGGCGCTAACTTTCCACCCGATGGTCAGTAAATTCGGCGAAGTTTCATGTCACCTAAACCAGCATCAGCGATAACGCGAGCGAAGAACTCGGCACCAACTGATCGTCATTTTGACCCGAAAGATTTAGAGCGTGTACGACGCGGTTTCATTGCTGCTCGCACCGAACCAGAAATTCTTGACGACCATGGTCGCAAAGTAGTCGACACGGGTGCGTATGATTTTTTGCGCGACAATAGAGAGCAACCCGACACCGTAAATCCACATTTGTGGCGACACGCAACGCTTAACGCTCATCACGGCTTGTTTGAAGTTGCAAAAGATATTTGGCAAGTTCGTGGTTACGACATCTCGAATATAACTTTCATCAAGGGCACGACTGGCTGGGTTGTAATTGATCCACTCACAGCTGACAGCACAGCCAAGGCATCGCTTGATTTGCTGACTGAGCATGTTGAAAATCGTCCGGTAACGGCTGTGATTTATACGCATTCACATGCCGACCATTTCGGTGGCGTCTTGGGTGTGACGAGCAAATCAGATGTCGAATCTGGCAAGTGTCAAATAATCGCGCCGGTGGGTTTTTTGCACGAGGCAATCGCCGAAAATATTATTGCTGGCCCAGCGATGAGTAGGCGAGCGACCTATCAGTTCGGTCGATTATTACCGCCTAGTCCGCAAGGTCATGTTGACTGTGGGCTCGGCAATTCTGTGCCGACCGCCGCGCCTTCGCTGCTTGTGCCGACACGCGATATCACGTCTACGGGCGAAGAATTAGTAGTTGACGGCGTGCGAATTGTATTTCAACTAACCCCAGAGACAGAAGCCCCTGCAGAGATGAACTTTTTCTTTCCGGATCACGGGTGGCTATGCATGGCTGAGAATTGTTCGCACACGATGCACAATTTGGTGCCGATTCGGGGTGCTCTTGTGCGCAATGCTTTGAACTGGTCGAAGTACATCAACGAAAGCATCGAACTTTTTGCCGACAAGACGGATGTTTTGTTCACTTCACATAATTGGCCGCGCTGGGGTAGGCAAGATGTGCGAGAGTTTTTAATTCTGCAACGCGATCTCTACCGTTGGATTCACGACCAAACAATGCGTTTTGCGAATCATGGAATGACGGCACCAGAAATCGCAGACCTACTCGTGTTACCCAATGAATTTTTGGCCCATGAACACACTCGAGGTTTCTACGGCGATCTCGTGCACAACGTCAAGGCCGTTTTTCAGAGATATTTAAGTTGGTATGACGCCAATCCAGCAAACTTAAACAAGATTCCACCAACACAGGCTGGTGCGAAATACGTTGCACTTGCTGGTGGCATCGACGCGCTCTTAGATCTGGCTCAACAGGCGTTTGATAGCGGCGATTATCGCTGGGTGGCTGAACTGGTGAATCACGCCGTATTTGCTGATCCAAAAAATCTGCGTGCGCGAAACTTGCAAGCAGATACTCTCGAGCAACTTGGCTATCAGTCCGAGTCATCAACATTTCGTAACTCTTATTTGATGGGTGCACAAGAACTTCGAAACGGGCCGCCACCAAGTGGAGAGGCTCGTGTACGAGCAAGAAGTTTGATCAAAACCATGTCAATTGATCAGGTATTTGACACGGTTGGTACTCGCACGATCTCAGAGAATCTCGCCGAAGTTAACCTCTCACTTAATTGGTTGTTTACTGATATGACCGGAACGCCTGATGAGAAGTGGATACTCGGCGTTTCAAACCGCACGCTTTTTGCAACTCAAGGACGACACGCCGCCGACGCCGCAGCAACAATAAAAATTTCTCGAGATCTATTTTTAGAAGTGATTGCTCAGACAACGACATTTGTTGATGAGTTGCAAAAAGGCACAGTCACAATTGATGGCGATGCTGGTGCACTATTAACTATTTTTGGCAACCTTGACAAATTTATGACGGGCTTTGCGATCGTTGAACCGTAATTCTCGGTCTCGTATTCCGAAACGCGCGTTACGGACGAATTTCGTAAAACGCATTCACAGCGTGTTCTACATCTAGTTTGCGAAATCTTGAGAAGCCTGCGGATTTTGCCATTTGTTCGGCGGTATTGGCTGAGAGCCCGAGAGTTCCGAGTCCAGCGCCGCCTGGCTGCGACATCGAAGACGACATACAAGACATCACGCTTACCCCGTAGAGCAACGCGGCCATCGGGTTTTTAGTCGCATTCATCGTAAAAGAATCGTGAGCCTTGATATCGACCAAAAGCCATGTGCCATCGTCGGTTATCGCTTGACGAATTGATTGCATCATCTGTTGGGGGTGGGTCATGTCGTGAATGCAATCAAATGTGGTGATGAAATTCACGCTGTTATTTGTAGCCATTGGTTGATCGCGTGGATCGGCGAAAGTTGCATTCGTAAGTTTTGATAACTTTAGTTTTTCAGCCGCGCGAGCAAGGGCGTACTTGCTGATGTCATAGCCAATGAACTGACTTTTAGGAAACTCTCTACCCATCAGCAGTACCGCACTGCCTGCTCCGCAACCGACATCAGCAACTTTCGCACCGGCGATGAGTGCTTGAGTTATTCCGTCAAGTTTTGGCAGAACTGCAGATATCAAATTTGCATTTTACCACGGTTCAAAATTGCGCTCAATTGAGACCGCACCTTGTTCGCCTTTGCTGTCATAGTTGTGACCGATGCCTGTGCGAAAACTTTCAGGCAAACGATTTAGAGAA
>JAPKZT010000087.1 GCA_026393655.1 Actinomycetota bacterium
AAGTACTTTGCCCAGCGACCCGGTGCCACCAGTAATTAGTACGCGTTTGTTGTCAAGATACATCCGTTTAACGACCTTTTAGCGACTTGAAATAACTGTTCAAAGGCTATCGGTGTCACTAGCTTCAACCCAGACTTCTAATCGGCGTTACCTTCAGCGATAGTCAATCATTGCCTTTGCCACTGCAAGTGCCGGAAACTTTGTCTGCCTCGCAAAATACTCGCAATACTTCAGGCGCGCTTTGATTGTTTCTGGTGACTGCCACCACGCATCAACATCTGCCCAGATGTTTGCGACATGTAGTGCTGCTGAGTTTGGGGTGTAGTGCAAAATCTTCGCTCGAAAAAGCGACTCATAAATAGTTGCTGCGGTTGATGTCAAACGCACATACTTAGGATCCCACATTGCAACCATGGGATAGCCCGCCAATAAATTCGTAGGAATTGTTGTTTCGTTATAAGTCACAACTGAGAGCCGATTTTGGCTTTGCGTTTCATTAAGGCCGAAAATACCAAGATCAATTTTGATTAAATTACCCAACAAATCCGAAACTTGCTGAGCAGACACTCTCGCCGGCTTGCCAATTGAGTTCGCGTTTTTCGGACGTACATAGGTTTGTTTTGAAATGTGTTCGGGCAACACATTTATTAATTCTTTCAAATAATCAAAATAAGAGCTATTAGTTTGCACGCAAATCATTCCATAATCATCCGAATTACGAGTCACTGGTCCAAGTACAACTAATAATCCGCCGTATTTATCGGGGGTGGAGTATGTCTGATGCGATTGCACTCCCACGGGAATGGTGATTCGATCAATGTCCGACCAACCCCATGTCAGAAATCGATCGAGAATACTAATCTCGTAACTTTCTGTCCATGGTGTGCATTGCTTCTGACCATAACCGCCACCGTGCTGCCCAGAAACTAATTTTGTCGCACCAAAAACACAATGCTCAGCAGACCAAACTTTAAATTGCTCATTTCGATGCAACAACGTATTTGTAAAAATTAATTTCGGATGTTGTTTGATCTGAGATGCCATTACTTTGTTTTGCAGTTCTTTAAACCCTTCAAGATAAATCGTCGGCAAATTAGTTGCTAATAGTTCACGCAAAAACTTCTCGAATCGATCGGTAGAACTTTGCGAGATCTTAAACTGCTGCCGCGCAACCTCATCAATCGGATGTGCAGTAAGTTTTGAACTAAACCGCCATAATCGAGGTAGAGATCTCAGTCGCAAATGCATCACAACTAACGCCAACTTAGATTGGACAACTCCAGCCAAAACAACTTTAGGATTCGGCGAAAGTTTTGCCAAAAGAGACTCAAGTTTTGATTTTGTCTGCGGTGAAGGCAAGCCAAAATTTACGTTTTGCCGATATTCAAGCAATTCTTTATTGCGTTCTGTCGATGAGACTAAAATGTTTTCCGTTGCTGACTTTGCCACAAAATTAATCGCCTCAACATAAATGTAATGATTCCAGATATCGGTGGCGAACAATAGTGAAGCTTCGTCGTGTGTCACTGGTAAAAGTTCTTGCCAGGTCAAATCAAGTTTTGCAACTTTCAGCTCACCGTACGTCTTAAAGACATACTCAGCGATTTTTAATCGCATATGCACAACTTGTGCGAACTGTTGAAACCACGCACCGACCACAATTCGCCAATAATGCAACGGATACTCGGTGCCATGCTGTCGATTGAGTTCGCTCACCAAATCTTGAAACACCAACTCACTTGACGACTCAAA
>JAPKZT010000056.1 GCA_026393655.1 Actinomycetota bacterium
ATCACTTGAGGCAGCAACAACATTTGGTGCGACGCAACGACAAGTGTTGTGGGGTGTTCGTGTGCCGTTGGCGATGCCGTCAATTATTTTGGCGATAAATCAGATGGTGATGATGGTTTTGGCGATGGCGATTATTTCTGGAATGGTCGGCGGGGGCGGTCTCGGCTACCGATCAATTGAAGCGTTGACCGGCCCTGACTCTGGGCTCGGAGTTGAAGTTGGCATCGCGATTGTAATTATGGCGACGATTCTTGATCGATTATTACAAGCAACCGCGCGGCGATTACAAGCGCCCGTCGCTATTTAGCTGTTCAAATTGATCATCACGTGCTTGATGCGCGTGTAATCATCAAGCGCATAGGCCGAGAGATCTTTGCCGTAGCCAGACTTTTTGTATCCACCGTGTGGCATCTCGGCAACCATCGGAATGTGTGTATTGACCCACACACAACCGAAATCGAGATTCTTTGTCATGCGCATTGCACGACCCAAATCGCGTGTCCATACCGAAGATGCAAGTGCGTATTCGACTCCGTTTGCCCATGTCAATGCTTCTTGTTCATCGCTGAATTGTTGCACAGTGATTACTGGTCCGAACATTTCGTTTTGAATCATCTCGTCAGTTTGCTTCAAGTCACAGACAACAGTTGGTTCAAAAAAATATCCTGCACCGTTGACTTGTGAGCCACCGGTTGTGACTTTTGCGTGTTTCGGCACTCGGTCAAGAAAGCCTTTGACTTTACTTAGATGAGTTTCATTATTGAGCGGCCCGTACAAAACGTCTTCGTCTGGTTTGCCAGTTTTAGTTTTCTTGGCTTGTTCAGTTAGCGCGTCAACGAAGTCGCGATAAATCTTCGGGCCGGCTATCACGCGAGTTGCGGCAGTGCAATCTTGACCGGCATTGAAATAGCCAGTCATGGCGATTGTCTCGACTGCCAAATCAATATCCGCATCGTCAAAAATAATGACCGGTGCTTTGCCGCCCAATTCGAGGTGCACTCGCTTCAAACTCTTTGATGCAGCCTCAGCGACTTCCATTCCGGCACGAACCGAACCGGTGATCGAAACCATGCCTGGTGTGTTATGCGAAACCATTGACCGACCTGTTTCGCGATCGCCACAAATGACGTTGAGTACGCCCGGTGGCAAAACTTCGCCAGCGATTTTTGCAACTAGAGCAGTCGATGCTGGTGTTGTATCGCTTGGCTTCAACACGGTTGTGTTGCCAGCAGCAATTGCTGGGATGAATTTCCAGACTCCCATCATCAATGGATAGTTCCATGGGGCGACTTGCGCACAAACGCCGATTGGTTCACGTCGTATATAAGAGGTATAGCCACTCATGTATTCGCCCGCACTCTTGCCTTCAATCATTCGCGCCGCACCGGCAAAGAATCGAATTTGATCCATCATCGGCGGTACTTCTTCGCTAAATGTGATTGCTCGTGGCTTGCCAGTGTTTTCAATTTCGGCTTCAATCAACTCGGTCATATTGGCCTCCATTGCGTCGGCGATATCATTAATCGCTTTTTTACGAACAGACGGTGTGGAATGCTTCCATGATTCAAATGCATCGGCGGCTGCCTTCATCGCTGAGTCGACATCTGCTGGGCCTGACAATGCTGCATTTGCATATTGCTTGCCAGTTACAGGGTCAATGACCGGTGTTGTGCGACCGTCTTGCGCCGCGACTTCTTTGCCATTGATGTAATTATTGAAAGTTTTCATACTGAAACTTTAGCCCCAGAACATTAGCCCTCGAACATTAGCCCGAAAACACATACTTTCTAATGTGGCCTTAGAACGATAAGCACTTGTCTAAAAAGCACACTGCTAAAGGTGGACGTGGTTGGTTCTAGACTTGGTTGTCCAATGTTTACGGCATTTAAGAATTCAGAAGGACCATCGCATCAATGCTGAAATCCAACGAATCTAACGACAAGAAGTTGATACCGGTCTCCGTGTCAGGTGCGCGAATAATCCC
>JAPKZT010000212.1 GCA_026393655.1 Actinomycetota bacterium
AATCGCCAATGAGAACATTGCAATCAACAGCAGCACCAGACTCGCTCCGCGCAGTGGCAATGTCGCTAACCCGTGACTGCCAAGCACAGCACAAATTGCACCGACGACGCCGGCGATACCAATACCAGCAGTGAAAAATTCAAATATCAATAGTGCTAGACCGATAATAAATAATAAATATGTCACTGGTGGACTTGCCGAAGTGTGCAGCAAGCGCTCGATTAAACCGAGTTTGAAAAATCTTGTCGTCGCTGCATCGCGCACTAGTTGCCCATTCGCGTCTTTTGCGTCGACGACCGTGTGCAGTGTTTTGCCTTTGATTGTTAAACCATCTAGCGCTAGCAACATGTTTCGCAACACAGGCACGCCTTCGTCGGCTGTTGTCAGTTTTAACGCGCCAAGTTTTTTCGCCTGTTGAGAATTCAAAGTAGAAGTTAATAATTGCGCCGATGCATCGCCAAAACTAATTTTGCCGGCACTAGTCGAAAGTAGCTTTCCAGTTTTACCAATTCGTGTGCCATCGGCCATCGCCGAAACATCAGCAACTGCCAACAACTGAGCAGCAGTTCCGAAGGCGCGGGCCGTCGTTGGCCCTACCCATACACCGATCGGGAGTTTCGAATTAATAATTTTTTCAAACAACTGTGTCATTCGAGCCGTAGAGACAACACTGCCTTGCGAGTTGACTTGCAAGATTATTGCCTGCGACTTTGAATTTTCGGCACGATCAATTGCTTGCTCAATGTCATGAGCCACGATTTCGTCAATTAATCCGTTGACTTCTACGACATCTACGGGGGCCAGATCTATTGCGTCATCTTGTGCCCGAGCAGAGCCTGCCGCAACAAACATCATCGTCGTCATCAAAACAAGCAAACCGACTTTGGCGTATGTTCGTTTCTGGCTGACTTGTGCGCGCAATTCACTCTCCGAGTCGTGTGTTGAGAAACTTACGCTAACATTTGCGCGTGCACATTTTGCTTGCCACCGATGCTCAGTGGGTTCTCGACGAAGTCCATTCTGCTCTTGGTACACCTGAAACTTCATTCGTCGTGTGTAGCGACGGTCGCGATGTGCCGCAAGCCATAAAGCAGCGCACTCCAGATTTGGCAGTACTTGATTTGCAGAGTGGTTCAATGGGCGCGATGGCAGTAACTATGGATCTGCGCTTAGATCACAGTGATGGACGAGCACCAAATGTGCCAGTTCTAATGTTGCTTGATCGTCACGCCGATGTTCATTTGGCGCGGCGCAGTGGTGCGCAAGGCTGGTTAATTAAACCGCTTGACTCTCTACGATTGCGTCGTGCAGCAAATGCAATTGTTGCAGGCGATGTATGGCACGAAGGAATGCCAGTCGAAGATTAAATTAAAAATTCTTTAATTTTTATTGTTGACGATTACTTCGGCGATTTGCAAAGCATTAAGCGCAGCGCCTTTGCGAAGATTGTCGTTAGAAACAAATAACACCAGTCCTTTGTTTCCCTCGATCGAATGATCTTGACGGATACGTCCGACAAAACTTGCGTTCTTACCTGCGGCGTCTAAAGGTGTTGGCACATCCATCAGACTTACACCCGACGCATTTGACAAAATTTTTGTTGCTTCAGCCGGAGTGATCGCACGATCAAATTCAAGAGTTAGCGAGAGTGAGTGACCTGTAAAAACTGGAACGCGCACGCAAGTACCCGAAACACGCAAATTTGGAATATGCAAAATCTTGCGGCTCTCGTTACGCAACTTTTTCTCTTCATCAGTTTCTAACATGCCGTCATCTACCAAGGTGCCTGCAAATGGGATCACGTTGTTTGCAATCGTTTTTGGAAATTTTACGGCTGGTGAATACGCAATTGCATCACCGCTATAGGTCAAGTCTTTTGCATTTGGCGCACCAAGTTTGATTTGGTCATGTAGTTCGGCGACACCAGAAACTCCCATTCCGCTAACTGCTTGATATGTGCTTGCAATCATTCGCACAAGTCCAGCAGCATCATGCAGTGGCTTGAGTACTGGCATCGCAGCCATTGTCGTGCAATTTGGATTAGCAATGATTCCGAGTTTTGCCTGAGCGATATCTTCAGGGTTGACTTCTGAAACGATTAACGGAACATCAGGGTTCATTCGCCACGCAGATGAATTATCAATCACCATTGCGCCGCGCTTGGCATATATCTCTGCGATTGCTCGTGAAGTAGTGGCACCTGCAGAAAAAATCGCAATATCCAAATCGCTTGTGTCTGCAGTTGCGGCATCTTCAACAGTGATTTTTTGGCCGTTCCATTCGATGACGCTTCCGGCTGATCTTGCAGATGCGAAAAACCTGACCGTTGATGCAGGAAATTTTCTTTCAACTAGCAACGTCTGCATCACACTGCCGACCATGCCTGTCGCACCAACTATTCCAATTGAAACTTTTTTGTTTGAGATGTTATTTGCCACGCATTTAGGATACTTGAGCGACTAACCACCAGTGGCTTGGATTAATTCGGTTGGTTGGGATTACTTTTATGGCATTTTTGCTGGACAAGAAAACTTTAAGGGTTCGCTTCTTTGAATGAAATATTTTTATATCGCTTAGTTGTGGCGCGACTTTCGCCAGCACCGTGTCTGGTTTTAGTCGATTGGCTTGCCACCCGAATCTCGTCGACCAGCGCCAACGTGCGAGGCGTGGGCCGACAATTGAAACTTTCCAAAGCGAGCGCATTGCGATGCCTAACGGCACGAGCAAGACATCGCTGAGTACCCAAGTGCGAAAATTGAGCACAACTGTGCCACCACTTTTGGTGACACGGATTGCTTGGTTTACAAGTTCAAGAGCGTCGTGGGGCTGACAATGTTGCAAGGTGATGTAAGAAAAAGTTATATCAACCGTGTTGTCATTTAGAGCAAGGGTTCTTCCGTTGACCACGTGCAGTGTGTTTAGGCGATCAATTCGTCCAAACCGCGCAACTGTTTGTCGGCATCGCTCAAGAAAAGCCGAGTCAACATCTGCTGCAATTACTTTCTCGCAGCGATTCGTAAACGCCGAAGTCATTCTGCCGATGCCACTACCGATTTCGAGCAGAGTTGAAGACTCAAAATTTATGTTGCCGAGTTCAAGCAACCGAATGTATCGCTGAACCTCTTTGTCGCCGGTGTCGACGAACTCTTTAAGTGTTAGATCGTTTCCGGTTTCATTATTGAAAACCCAGCCTGTTTCTCTTACGACATCGTCTGCGCTTAAATTATTGTCAGCAAGATTTCCTGCGCGCCGCCAAGGCAAATGATGAGCGCGCTTTGTTTGCATATGTCTGAAGAAATCTACTTGCTACTTGCGTTCAGGCAGTGGTGCCGAATACTCCTCGCCACTATCTAGATCGAACGCCGTATGTAGTGCGCGCACTGCTGTTTCAAGCATCGGGGCAGCCACAACAACCGAAATACGAATCGTGCTCGTTGAAATCATTTCAATATTGACTTTGTTGTCGGCCAAAACTCGAAACATCTTGGCGGCGATGCCAGGGCTTGATTTCATTCCGGCACCTACAAGCGAGATTTTGGCGATGTTCGAGTCGTTGGTTACACCACTCGCGCCAACTTGTTTGGCAATTTTTTCAACTATCGGTTGCGCTATCGCTACATCGGTCTTCGGCAACGTAAAAGAAATATCTGTTGTTCCTGCAGTTGAAGTGTTCTGCACGATCATGTCAACGTTGACATTTGCGTTCGCCAGTGGTTCGAACAACGCGGCAGAAACGCCAGGTTGGTCAGGCACGCCCAACACAGTGATTTTTGCGTCACCAGCGTCGTGTACTACACCAGAGATAATTGGATCTTCCATATTTTTTTCTCCTTTACGTTCTTCGCTCGTCACCCAAGTTCCTTGCTCCCAAGTGAAACTTGAGCGCACATGAATCGGCACATTGTGATTGCGAGCAAATTCAACACTGCGGAGTGCCAGCACTTTGCTGCCGGCACCAGCCATCTCGAGCATCTCGTCAAACTCAAGATGTTTTAATTTTCGTGCTTGCGAAACAAGTCGCGGGTCAGCAGTAAAAACTCCAGTGACATCGGTGTAAATTTCGCAGACGTCGGCTTTCAGAGCCGCGGCGAGTGCAACTGCAGTCGTATCGCTTCCTCCACGACCAAGTGTTGTAATTTCTTTTTCAGTGCTAACGCCCTGAAAACCTGCGACGACTGCAACCTTGCCGTCGCGCAAAGCTTCGCGAACGCGGTCGCCTCTGATTTCGAGAATTTTCGCTCGACCATGCACCGTGTCGGTAATGATCCCGACTTGACTGCCGGTGAAGCTCATTGCTTCTACGCCGAGATCTTGCAACGCCATGCACAAAAGCGACATGCTGATGCGTTCACCAGTTGTCAGCAACATGTCTAATTCTCGACCGGGTGGCGCTGACGAAACTTGTCGCGCGAGATCCATTAGGTTGTCGGTGGCTTTTCCCATTGCCGACACAACAATCACCAGTTGGTTGCCCTCTGCTTTTGATGCCGCGATATGGCGAGCAACATTGCGCATTCGTTCGGGGTCGGCCACTGAAGTGCCACCGTATTTCTGAACTATCAAAGCCACGGCTTTCAACGCTAGCCGTGCAGGTGTTGTAGACCTGTAGCATTTTGTGATCATGGGAACAGACAAACGAAACCGCCAAAAAGAAAATCGCTTAGCCCGCCGTAACGAAGTTGCGCAAAAGACTAAGCGTCAGATTTTGCGCCGTCGAATAACGCGGATTGCTTTACTCATCGGCGCAGTTGTTGGGGTTGTTTTGTTGTTCAACTTGAGTGGAAACAAAGATCAAGCCCAGACATCAACCAGTGATTCTGTAGTTTCGGCTGAGTCAACCGTGCCATCAGCGACAGCCGGACCATTTTCTTATGGTGAAGGAGAATGCGCACCAGCAGATGGCTCGGGTTCGCAAGTTAAAACATTCACATCTGCACCAAAATTGTGCATTGACTCAACGAAAACTTACACGGCGGTCGTGTCAACATCAAAAGGCGATTTCACTGTCGTGCTTGACGCAGCTAAGGCACCTGGCACTGTCAATAACTTTGTCAACTTGGTGCGGTCAAAATATTTCGATGGCACAGTTTGCCATCGAGCGATACCAACTTTCATGGTGCAGTGCGGTGATCCAACTGCGACTGGTTCGGGTGGGCCTGGATATTCAATCGCTGATGAGTTGCCAGCCGCCGGTGAGTACAAACTCGGCTCGCTGGCGATGGCTAACTCTGGGCCAAATACAAATGGCAGTCAGTTCTTTGTTATAACTGGTGAGCAAGGAGTATCTCTCTCGCCGAACTACACGCTGTTCGGTCAAGTAACAAAAGGTTTGGATACAACAATTCCGGCGCTTGACAAAGCAGGCAATGATGACCCAGCATCAAATGGCGTGCCACCAAAAGAAGAGCTTCGAATTACAAAAGTAACGATCAGCGAAAACTAAAAACTCGCAGTAGTAATTTAGTCGCGAGGCAAGAAGGCAGAATCTAATCGTCGAATCTCAAGATTTGAACGATCAGACACTAAATCCATATTGTCTCGAAACCCAACGAAGATGTTCATCCCACGAAGAACCCTCAAAATTTCTTCGTCGTACACGCCATTTGGGTGAGACATGCATTTTGGCGCGCTATTTAAATAGCCAGTCAAATATTCTGAATTAACAGAGTATTCAGAATGCTTTTCTGTCGCTGTCAGCCTCGTTATGTTTGTTGGATGACTGTGTGAGTGCAAACCAACGACATGGCCTTGAGTTGCGAGTTGGGTAATTGATTCTGGACTCATCGTAATTTTTTTATTTATTTCGTCAATTGATGTGCTGTGATCTTGGATTATTAATTTCATAATCTCTAAGTATTCATCTGGAGTCAAGATTTCATCGCGTAAATATCTGAACCATCGGTCAGCGCGTGTATAAAACGGATAAACAGTTAAATAATCTTCTGGAAAAGTTTTCTTTGCAGACAAAAATGTTTCAGACATTGTGGTTTTGAGGCATGAATCAAATTCTGCAAAAAATACGTCTTTATTCTCAAAAAACTGATTTCTAAATATCCTGAAAATTTCCAAAATATATGGGTGCCCTGCATGAGGCCCAGTGTTGACGAAAAAAAATGCCTTGAGTTTCTTCGAGGTGAGCACAGAAGCTGCAACATCAAATTGACATTGCAGCCCGTCATCAAACGAACAGCAAATGTCGGTCTCGTCTAGTTTTTGACTAAGCGCTTTTTCTAGAAAGACGTCTGCGCTCAACAAATTTGCAACTTTTGACGCATGATCAAGTGATCGCCCAAACTCATCGGCAGAGAATGAGCCTTCACTTTTTAGGTGACCATTACCGTGAAAGTGGTGAAACATCAGACCTGTTGGCCCAGAACTTTTAAGACTGGCCAAAGAGTGCGTCACAACTCAATTCTAGGTATTTAGAAATTTAATTAGTTAGTAAAGAATCTCGCAATGTATTTGCTGTTTTGTCGCTGACGCCGATTTCGCGAACGAAGTTTTGCACTGATCCATATTTAGTATTTAAGTCATCAAGAATGATTGCCATTGCCCGTGGGTCGGCCGCAGCAAATCGGGCTGGCATATTGGCGTAAGCCGCGGCAAGCTCTGGCTGGCTCACTTCGGCCCATTTGATGAGTCGCTTCATGCCTAATTCGGTTAGTCCGTAGTCTGCAGAAATGATTTCATCTGGCACACCGAGGATTGACAAAATGAATGCTGCCAATACTCCTGTGCGATCTTTGCCAGCAGCACAATGAAACACCAATGGCAAAACATCAGTTGATGCGATGACTTCAATGGCATTAGCGAACTTTGGTGCAGCATTGGCGATCATTTCGCGATATGCCCAGACCAAAAATTCAACGGTGTCTTCTATAACTGGTGTGACAGGAAATTTGTCAACAGGGAAGGTGCCACGAGTTTTGACCTCGTTGTCGGTGCGCAAGTCGATCACAGTTTTCACACCAAGGTCAATTACTGCCTGGGCGTCATCGGCGGTTAGGCGATAAAGCCCGTCGGCTCGAAACAAAGTTCGCCATTTCGTCGTTTGGCCACTAACTGTTGGGTAGCCGCCCAAATCACGAAAGTTGTGCACCGCATCAAGGGCAATTAGTCGACGGGGATCATCAGTTAACGAGACGACTTCAGCGGCATTCACGCACGACAGAGTATCGATTGAAAGTTAATTACAGGTGATAATTGCTTTACAAATTGGCAAATCATATTTGCGCAAGTACAGTCGCACAGATGAATTCAGCATCTCAACTCAAACTCGTTGGCGTAATTGGCTCTGGAATCATGGGCTCAGGTATTGCCGAAGTTATCGCTAAGTCAGGTATCGATGTAGTTATTCGCTCGCGCACGCAAGAAACTGCTGATGCGACGAAAGCAGCGATTGAAGCAAGTCTGAAAAAGCAAGTCGCAAAAGCAAAGATCACCCAAGACCAACTAGACGCAGCAATGGCTCATGTTTGTGTCACCGGAAAACTGGAAGATTTGGCGAACTGCGATTTGATCATCGAGTCTGCTGTAGAAGATCTCGTGACAAAAAAAGAACTATTCACTCAACTCGACAAGATCACCAAGCCTTCATGTGTTCTCTCAACAAACACGAGCACTTTGCCAGTAATCGAAATGGCGAAGTCAACGAACCGCCCCGACAAAGTTTGTGGTATCCATTTTTTTAATCCTGCTGTTTTGATGCCACTCGTTGAAGTTGTTCGGCCAATAACCGCAAGTGATGAGACAATCGCTTTCGCCAACGAGTTCGTTAAAGCCTGTGCAAAAGATGCAGTACAAGTCGTTGATCGTGCTGGGTTCATTGTTAACGCATTGTTGTTTCCATATTTGAACAATGCAATTGCAATGTTCGAGGCTGGCACCGCAAGCATGGAGGATATTGATGTTGCAATGAAAGGTGGTTGCAACTTTCCGATGGGGCCGTTTGCATTGCTCGATCTAGTTGGACTCGATACGTCAGTTGCGATTCTCAACGCTCTTCATGCCGAATTTAAGTCGCCAACTCTTGAACCCCGTCCAATGTTGAAAAAGCTTGTTGAGCAAGGCAAATTGGGTCGCAAATCGAAGCAAGGTTTTTATAGTTACTAACATATGAATTAGTTACTGATGAACTGGGATTCAACACCGACTTCTCTTGATGAGTCGGTTTGGGAGTTTCCACCGTCATCAAAATGGCCACGCAATGATGTCGTTGGTCGTGGTGCAGATTTAAGACCAGAAACTTTGATTCACGCGTATCGGCACGGAATATTTCCGATGGTTTCAAGCGATGAATTTGATGATCAACAACCGACTGATCTGGTTTGGTGGTCGCCACTAAAGCGCGCGGTCATTAACTTAGATCAGCTTGTGATCTCTCGGTCAATGCGCAGCAGCGAAAAAAAATTTGAAGTTCGAATTGACACATGTTTTGAAATGGTGATGCGAGGTTGTGCGGCGCCAAATCGTGATCACGGTTGGATCACCACCGAGTTCATAGATGCTTATGTGCAGCTTCACAAACTTGGTTATGCCCACAGTTTTGAAGTCTTTGATGAAAATGGATTGCTAGCGGGTGGACTCTACGGCGTTCGCGTTGGAAGATTTTTTGCAGGTGAATCTATGTTTCATTTATTGCGCGATGCATCCAAAGTCGCGTTAATGGCGCTGGTTAAAGAAATGAAAGAATCCGAAATGATTTTGTTGGATGTTCAGTGGTTAACTCCACATTTAGAAAGTCTTGGGGCCGTAGCCATTACAAGAGAGCAGTATTTGCGTGAACTTGCAGTCGCTGTAATGCAATAGATACACGCCTAGCCTTATCTGATAATGACTGATCCAACTAAAGCCGTAACGCGTGATCAACCCTGGGTGATGCGCACCTATTCGGGTCATTCGAGCGCGGCTGCATCTAACGAGTTGTACCGCACGAACTTGGCACAGGGTCAAACAGGATTATCAATTGCTTTTGATCTGCCAACACAAACTGGCTATGACCCAGATCATGTGCTCGCCAGGGGTGAAGTTGGCAAAGTTGGAGTACCAGTTGCGCATCTTGGTGATATGCGGACATTGCTCGATGGTATTCCGCCAGGCGAAATGAATACGTCAATGACGATAAATGCAACAGCAGCTTGGTTGCTTGCGCTTTATGTTGCGAACGCTGATGAACAAAATGTCGCGACAAAAGATTTACGAGGCACTACTCAAAACGACATACTCAAAGAATATTTGTCACGTGGTACTTTTATATTTCCACCGCAACAGTCGCGTCGAATAATTGTTGACATGATCGCCTGGTGCGCGGTTAACGCACCAAAGTGGAATCCTGTCAATATTTGCTCGTATCACTTACAAGAGGTCGGTGCGACTCCGGTTCAAGAGATCGCGTTTTCTCTGGCTAATGCAATTGACATCTTGGATGCGGTTAAATCAAGTGGTCAGATACCTGATGAGCAGTTTCCGCAAGTGTTTTCGTCGATTTCGTTTTTTGTTAACGCCGGAATCAGATTCGTCGAAGAGATCTGCAAAATGCGAGCGTTTGTCGATCTCTGGCAGCGAATCGGTCGAGAGCGATATCAAATCACCGATGACCGCGCACTGCGATTCAGATACGGCGTCCAAGTAAATTCACTGGGTCTAACTGAAGCACAGCCAGAAAATAATGTGCAGCGAATTGTTCTCGAAATGTTGGCCGTAACACTTTCTAAAAACGCTCGGGCTCGCAGTGTGCAGTTGCCGGCATGGAACGAAGCTCTGGGCTTGCCGCGACCGTGGGATCAACAGTGGTCGTTGCGAATGCAGCAAGTCTTGGCTTTTGAAACTGATCTGCTTGAATACGAAGATATTTTTGACGGATCAACTGTCATCGAATCACAAACCGCGCAACTGGTCGACGAATCATGGATTGAACTCAACGAGATCTTGGCAAGCGGTGGAGCATTTGAAGCGGTGGATGTTCTCAAGGGCAAACTTGTCAATTCAATGTCGAGTCGCACGAGCAGAATAGAAAAAGGTGATCAGAAAGTTATTGGCGTGAACGCATTTACACAGACGGCGCCTTCGCCTCTAGGTGGCTTTGACAATATTCTCAAAGTTGATCCGAAGATAGAAAATCAAATGATCACTGAAGTTGAAACTTGGCGTAAATCTCGAAATCAAAGTCAAGTAGATTCGGCGCTCAAGTCTTTGCAAATTGCTGCTCGTGACGGGTCAAATTTGATGCCTGCTTCAATTGAACTTGCAAAAGTTGGGGGCACGACAGGCGAGTGGTCGCAGGTGTTGCGCGACATTTTTGGTGAATACCGTGCGCCGACTGGTGTCGGTGGCATCTCTGGCCGACACGGTCATCTATTGAATGAGGTTTCAGATTTTGTCAAAACGATTGTCGGCGGCCCGCCAAGACTATTGGTAGCAAAGCCTGGTCTAGATGGCCACTCGAGCGGGGCCGAACAGATAGCGGTTGCCGCACGTGACTCTGGAATGGAAGTTGTCTACAGCGGTATTCGTTTAACACCAGAACAAATTGCAGCCTCAGCACGCGACGAGGATCCAGATGTAATTGGACTTTCAATTCTCTCGGGGTCGCACTTGGCGCTTGTG
>JAPKZT010000268.1 GCA_026393655.1 Actinomycetota bacterium
CTGTTTCTGGCGTCAAAATTGTTGATGTTGACGCCAGTGGGTCTACTGCTGGGTAGATGCCCAACGATGCGATTTGTCGAGACAACTCGGTTGTTGCATCCAAGAAAGCGAAAGTCGTAAACGGCGCTGGGTCGGTGTAGTCGTCAGCAGGTACATAAACAGCCTGCAACGATGTAATCGATCGACCACGTGTTGACGTGATGCGCTCTTGCAACTGACCCATTTCGTCAGCAAGCGTTGGCTGGTATCCCACTGCTGACGGCATCCGACCGAGCAGTGTTGATACTTCAGAACCGGCTTGTACGAAACGAAAAATGTTGTCAACGAACAACAATACGTCTTGGTTTTTAACATCACGGAAATATTCGGCCATTGTTAGAGCCGAAAGCGCAACGCGCAAACGCACGCCTGGTGGTTCGTCCATTTGGCCGAAAACTAGTGCGGCTTTTTCGAAAACACCAGACTCTTCCATTTCAAGACGAAGGTCGGTACCTTCACGGGTACGCTCACCGACGCCAGCGAACACAGACACACCGCCGTGCTTTGACGCTACGCGGTTAATCATCTCGGTGATCAAAACTGTTTTACCTACACCCGCACCACCGAACAAACCGATTTTGCCACCAGCCAAATATGGTGTAAGCAAATCAATAACTTTGATGCCCGTTTCGAACATACGTTTTGATGGCTCGAGTGTGTCGAACGCTGGCGCAGGACGGTGAATCTCCCAGCGCTCAGCATCTTTGAAATCGTCGTTATTGCCGTCAAGACAGTCGCCCCAAACGTTCCATACGTGACCAAGAGTTTTGTCGCCCACAGGCACTGTGATTCCACGTCCTGTGTCACGCACTGGTGTGCCACGACGCAACCCGTCTGTTGGCTTCATGCACACCGCACGAACACGACTGCCACCAAGTTGCTGTGCAACTTCGGCAAGGATCACGTTTTCTTGACCCTCAACCGTGACGGTGAACTCAAGTGCTTGGTTGAGTTCTGGCAGTGAGCCACGTGGAAACTCAACGTCAATAACTGGACCAGCGATTGCTACTACTCGCCCATCTTTACGGTCTGTGGTTGCTGTACTCATATTTTCTCCCTTTTAATTTCGCTTAAAACTTCTTAACTACTAACTAGCTAATTCACTGACATTTCGCGGACAATATCGACATCATCAGAGCCAAGTGCCTCGGCACCGCTGACGATTTCCATAATTTCGGTTGTAATCGAATCTTGACGTGCACGGTTCATGATGCGCGACAGGTTCTTGATCAACTCTTCGGCGTTATCGGTTGCTGACTTCATAGCGCGTTGACGAAACGCGTGCTCGCTGGCCGCCGCGTTGAGCAGAGCGGCGTAAATTCGCGCTTCGACATAACGCGGAAGCAGCGTTGTGAGAATTACATCTGGATCTGGTTCGAACTCATAGTTGCCACCCGCAGCAGACTTGCCGTCGCCACCAGCGACAACATCTCGTTCGAGCGGCACAAGTGGACGACGCACGACTTCTTGTCGGCCCGATGAAACAAATCGTGTATAGACAAGTTCAACGCGATCAACTTCACCACTCAAATACAAATCAACAACAAATTGGCCGATCGCTTTTGCATCTTCATATTTAGGTGCATCCGAAAAACCTGTGAAACTTTTTGAAGTCTTATACAAACGGAATCTGAAATAGTTTTCAGTCTTGCGACCGACTGGTACAACTAGATAATTTTTCGAAGCCAAGACATCGGCTTTTACTTCGCCCTCTGTTGCTCGCAAAACACCTGCGTTGTAACCGCCACATAGACCACGGTCAGCAGTTATCGCGACATAACAAGTCGTACGAATCTCGTCGCGCGCTTTAAGAAACGCCGACGAACCGCCAGCACCACCCGCAGCCAAGTCTTTGACAACTTCGGTAATCCGCTCGCTGTATGGCACAGCAGCAGCAACTCGTTGTTGTGCTTTGACAATACGTGAACCAGCGATGAGCTCCATTGCGCGTGTGATCTTCTTGGTTGCCTGAACCGATCTGATCCGACTGCGCAAAATGCGCTCTTGCCCGCCCGCCATTTTTGTTTAGACCTACTCTGTTGCGAGCGTTTTTGCGCTCGCCGCTTCGCCAGTTTCGCCGGCATCAGTCTTTGTTGGATCTACAGCGCCAGTCTTTTTAGTTGGCACGAATGCATTTTTGAATGCACTAACGATTGATGCCAAATCTTTTGGAACATCAGCCTTTGGTTCTTGACGGATACCGGAGAGCAAACCACCATGTCGCGAACGCATGTGCTCGAGAAGTTCATTCTCGAAACGACGCACATCAGCAACTGGAATCGTGTCTAAGTAGCCCTTAGTGCCCGCGAAAATCGAAACGACTTGCTCTTCAACTGGCATCGGTGAGTTGAGCGGTTGCTTTAGCAATTCAACTAAGCGATAACCGCGCTCGAGTTGCGCTTTTGAAATCGCGTCAAGTTCGCTACCGAAAGTTGCAAATGCTTCGAGTTCACGAAACTGTGCGAGATCAAGTTTGAGAGTACCCGAGACACTCTTCATCGCTTTGATCTGAGCAGCGCCGCCTACACGACTCACCGAAATACCTACGTCTACGGCTGGTCGCACACCAGATTTGAATAAGTTGTCTTGCAAATAAACCTGACCATCGGTGATTGAAATTACGTTGGTCGGAATGTACGCCGACACGTCACCAGCTTTTGTTTCAATAACTGGCAACGCAGTTAGCGAACCAGCACCGCGCTCATCGCTGAGTTTCGCAGCACGCTCAAGCAAACGACTGTGCAGATAAAACACGTCTCCCGGGTAAGCCTCGCGGCCTGGTGGACGACGCAACAACAACGCAATCTGTCGATAGGCCTCTGCTTGTTTTGACAAGTCGTCGTAAACAACGAGCGCATGCTCGCCGTTTTCCATCCAATGTTGGCCGATTGCACAACCTGCGTAAGGTGCAAGATATTTGAACGGCGCCGGGTTAGATGCAGGTGCGGCAACAACAACTGTGTACTCAAGTGCACCGAACTGACGCAACACTTCTACGGTTTGCGCAATCGTAGAGCCTTTTTGACCAATCGCAACGTAGATGCACTTCACACCGAGGCCACGCTGATTAAGAATCGTGTCGATCGCAATCGTCGTCTTGCCAGTTTTACGGTCACCGATGATTAGTTCGCGTTGTCCACGACCAATTGGGGTCATCGCGTCAATTGCTTTGATGCCAGTTTGAAGCGGCTCGTGCACCGGCTTGCGACCCATAATGCCTGGCGCTTGAACTTCAACACGACGCATAATTGCGCCAACAATTTCACCCTTGCCATCAATTGGTTGACCGAGAGCGTTTACAACTCGACCAAGCATCGCATCGCCAACTGGCACCGACAAAATTCGACCGGTTGCTTTAACAGTTTGGTTTTCTTCAATTGATTCTGCTTCTCCAAGTACAACAACACCGATTGAATCTTCGTCTAAGTTCAGCGCAAGACCGACAGTTCCGTCTTCAAATTCGAGCAACTCATTGACGGCGCAATCTGGCAAACCGCTAACGCGAGCAATACCGTCACCAACTTCTGTGACACGACCTACTGTGCGTGCTTCGACTGACGGCTTGTAGCCCTCGAGTCCTTTTGTGATTGCCGCTGCGATGTCAGTCGCAGAGAGTGTGAGTTCAGCCATTTTGTGTATGTCCTTTCAGAAATATTTCAGATTCGGGTCTTAAGTTGTTCAAGTCGAGTACGAACTGTGTCGTCAATAACTTCATCGCCAACTGTGGCGACTAGTCCACCAAGTACTGATGGATCAATAACAACTTTGAGATTGAGTTTGCGACCAGTTGATTTGCTTAACGCTTCGGCGAGACGCTTCGTCTGATCGTCAGACAATGCAACTGCGCTTCGCACTTCCGCGACTTCGCGTTGTTGCTCACTCGATGCACGCTGCACAAGACGATCGACAATTGCTGGCAAGTCGCGACCGCGACCAGCACCAATAATTAACGACACAAGTTGAATTGATGTGTTGCTGGCTTTGCCGCCAAGTAATTCTTCGACAACTTGTTGACGGCGCGCAGCCGGAATGCTCGCGTCGGTTAACGTGCTTCGCAACTTTTCGTTGGCTTCAATTGCGCGAGCCATGCGAAACAGCTCGTCTTCAACTATTTGGAGATTGCCTTCGGCCTGGGCAACTTCGAAAAGTGCTCGGCTGTATGCCTCGATCCGCGCGTCGCTCATTTTGATGCTCCAACACTCTTAATGAAACCTTCAATTAAATCTTGTTGAGCGCGATCATTAAGGCTCGCTGCAACTGCTGAGGAAATCGCCGCGCTAGACAAGCGAGCGATCTCTCCGCGAAGTTCTTCGCCACTTCGACCGCGAGCTGCTGCAAGATCGGCAACTGCTTTCGCTTCAAGTTCAGTAACTTCTTTTACAAGTCGAGCACGACCGTCGGCGATAATCGCTGCAGCCTGTGTGTCGGCTTCTGCCAAAATCTTGCGTCGCTCACTCTCAATATCGCCGAGTGCAGTGCGAATGCCTGAAGCATCAGACTCTGATTTTGACCGCGCTGCTGATGCGCCGTCAAGTTCTTTTTGAATCTTTGCCGTGCGGGCGTTCATCGACTTGACAATCATCGGCCAGCCGATTTTGTAAAGTCCGGCAAAGATTATGCACGAGGCGATGCCTCCATAAATAATTTCTGCTTTTTCCGGAAACAACCAGTGATGGGTCTGACTCGGATCTTCAGATGCGATCAACGCTGACAAAAATAATTTCACGAACGAGTTCCTTCCATTGCTTGCTGCACCGAACGCGAAACAATTGCTGCATCAGGAGACACCCCAACAGCAATTTGTGTCGCTCGAGTTGTCACAGCACCTACTGCAGTGACTATTTGGCTTTGGGCCGCTGCGCGAGCAGCAGCGACTTCAGCTTCGGCCGCGGCGCGACGTTGGGCGATCTGAGCATTTACTTGAGCAACTTTTTCTTGGCGCTCTTTGTCAAGAGTCTGACGAGCAGTCTCTAGACGACGTGCTGCTTCACTACGAATTTCGGCGATTGCCGATTCGTAACGAGACACATCTTGCTTTGCGCCATCGCGTGTTGCTGATGCGTACTCATGATCTGCTTGGATCGACTCATATCGACTCGCCATACCTTTTCGCACCTTGGGAACAAGGAACAAACGCATGAAGAACAAAAACACAATGAATGATCCAGCGCCCCATGCCAACTCTTTTATTTCAGGAGCAATCGGATTCGGTCCAGCACTAACTGGTGCACCCTCTTCGCTGCCAGTCTCAGCAGATACGACGTCGAACGTGACGCGCACTTGCGCAGATGAATTGATGTTGACAAACGCTGTGAGCATGAAGTCTCTTATGCGTACTTAAGAAGAATGAATACAACGAAACCGATAAGCGCGAGCGCTTCGGTAAATGCGATACCGAGGAACATCGTTGTTCGAACCATGCCTGCGGCCTCTGGCTGACGAGCCATTGCTTCAATTGCACTTCCGAAAATGATTCCGATACCAATTCCTGGTCCGATTGCAGCAAGACCGTAGGCGAAACCTGCGGAACCTGCGGCAGCAATGTTCTTCTCGTCGCCAGCAGCGGCATCAGCAGCCGCTTTGACGATCTTTGATAGTGCTTCCATTTTTTTCTGTCTCCTGTCTAGTTGTTATTTATTACTTATTTTTAGTGTTCTGGATGTACTGCGCCGGAGATATACACCGCCGCGAGAATTGTAAAAATATATGCCTGCAAGAAAGCGACAAGTACTTCAAAGCCAGTCAAAAATACGAGCATGAAGAACGGTAAAACACCGATCGGTATCAAGATTTTGTCACGCGCTTGAAACATCGCTTCGCTGAGCAACGCGAAAATCACGAGCAATAAGTGACCCGCCAACATGTTGGCGAAAAGTCGCACGGCTAATGAGAACGGGCGAACAATTAATGTCGAAATAAATTCAATTGGTGTTACAAGAATATAAAGCGCTTTCGGTACTCCTGGAGGAAACAACACGCTCTTGAAATATCCGAAGAAGCCTTGGTGCTTGATACCTTGCACATTGAAAATTACCCAAACGAGAACTGCCAAGAACATCGGTATCGCCATTCGCGCCGTCGCTGGCATTTGAATGAACGGAATAATTCCTGGCATATTGCATAAGTAAACGAACAAGAACAGTGTCAACAAGAACGGTGTCCATCCAAGACCATCACGTCCCATTGTTTGCATGATGATGTTGTTCTCAATGAACTCAACGCATACTTCGGCAAG
>JAPKZT010000008.1 GCA_026393655.1 Actinomycetota bacterium
GTGAGAATGCCGTCTTGAATCAAAGTATTTCGTTGCGATGGATGACCTTCGTCATCAATACCAATTGCGCCCCACTCTGCGGTCATCGTGCCGTCATCAATCAGCGTCACTAATGGTGATGCAACGAGTTCGCCCATTTTGCCGCGATACACACTTGCGCTTTTACCGACGAGGTCGGCTTCGAGCCCGTGACCGCATGCCTCGTGAAACAACACACCGCCGCTGCCGCGCTTGATCACAACTGGCATCGCACCCGATGGTGCTGGTCGTGCGCTTAGTTTTGTGACAGCTTGCTTGGCTGCGCGAATTGCCAACTCTTCAACATCGTTTTCGTCAAACAATTCAAAACCAATTGTGTGGCCAAGTGAGTCGTAGCCAGTTTGCATTCCTCCATCGCCAGTTGCGACAACGCTTACTCGTAGAAGCGTGCGCACTTGATCGTCGGCACTTAACACGCCGTTGCTGTTGGCAACTAAAATTCGACGAAGCGAATCGCCGTAGCCGGCAGACACTTGCACGATTGCCGAATTGACCGCGCGGGCCGCAGCATCAGCACGCTTCAGCAAGTCAACTTTGCGAGATTTTTCTACGCCATCTGGAGAAATCTTTACTGTGTTCACGGCATGTCGCAATTCGGCGCCGAGTTGAACTTTATTTACGCCTCCGCCACCTTGCTTGGCAGCCACGGCAGCTGCTTCAGCTGCTGCCAACAATCCTCGCTCTGAGAGATCGGATGTGTGCGCAAAACCTGTTGTCTCACCAGCCACGACACGAATGCCTGCGCCACGGTCGCGACCCGAAGTGACTTGTTCAACCTTGCCGTCATCTAGCCCAGCCGAAGTGGATCGTTTGTCCTCTATATATACCTCGGCGAACTCGGCACCCGTGCTGCGCCCCTTGGCAAGCACACGTTCTAAAACATCTGAAGCAACTAGAGGTTCTGCTGTTTGAGAATTATTTGATTTTAATGACATGCCCACAGCCTAGAGGTGGTGGCATATCTGAGTCTTGTCGCTCGTAAAGTTTGAATGTGGAAAACGCGACTTTTAACCCAATACAAAAGCGCGGCCGTCGCCCAATTCTGCCCGCTGATTTTGAACATCGCATGGTCTGGTGGAAGGAAGCAATAATCATCAGTGTTTTTTATTCGGTTTATACATTGATTCGAAACCAATTCGGTTCGACACTCGTTGAAGGAGTATCAGTGCCGAACCACGCTTTCACAAATGCGATTCGAGTGATTCGTTTTGAGCGATGGATCGGTCTATTTCACGAAGAAACAATTCAAGAATGGTTCTTGCCACATATTTGGTTTATCAAGACCATGAACGTCTATTACGGCACGGCACATTTTTTCGTCACCTTGGGTGTATTCATTGCGTTGTATAAATTTCGTCCGTCAGTTTTTGGACAATGGCGCAACACTCTTGCCGTGATGACCGCACTTGCGATCATCGGTTTTTCAATGTTTCCTTTGATGCCACCAAGGTTGCTTGATGCTCCGTGCCCAGACGCTGGCTTCGGTGCTAATTGCATCGTCAGCGAATTACGCACACGAAATGGCGCAGAAAATTTTGGCTTCGTCGACACGATTAAAGAGTTCGGCGGACCCTGGGCATTTGATAGCGGTCCAGCAAGCAAACTTACGAATCAATACGCAGCGATGCCATCACTACACATCGGTTGGTCTACGTGGTGTGCATTCGGGTTGTGGCCAATCGCCAGAAAATTTTGGATGCGTCTAGCGCTACTTATTTATCCGAGTGTGACAATGTTGTGCATCATCGTCACAGGCAACCACTTCTGGATTGACGGCGTCGGAGGGTTACTAATTTTCGCTGTGGCATATTTCATTGGCACTGAAATCCACTTCTTTAACCATCGACGTCTTGTAGCCCGTCTCGTTAGGGCACCTCAGACATTGCGGGACTAGCGTTAAGGGCGACATGGCGTTATCAGACATTCGCCAACCGAGCGATCTTGCGAACTTAAGTTATGAACAACTCGCTGAGTTGTCTGGCGAAATTCGCGAGTTCATCGTTGAATCGGTTGCTAAAAACAGTGGTCACTTGGGTTCTAATTTAGGTGCGGTCGAATTGACGCTCGCATTGCATCGAGTTTTCGAGTCACCACGAGATGCAATTTTGTGGGATACGGGTCATCAGGCTTATGTCCACAAAATCGTCACTGGTCGTCGTGGCGGGTTTAGCAATTTACGACAAGCGGGTGGCATCTCTGGTTATCCGAGTCGCGAAGAGAGCGTGCATGACTTCATCGAAAATAGTCACGCATCAACAGTTCTGAGTTATGCATACGGTCTTGCAGTCGCGCGAGACGCTGGTCAAACCCCAGATCGCAAACACATCGTTGCCGTAATTGGCGATGGTTCATTAACCGGCGGTATGGCGTACGAGGCACTTAACAATCTTGGACACTCACAACGGCGTGTAATTATCGTGCTTAATGACAACGGTCGTTCTTATGCTCCAACAATTTCAAATCTCACGAGCCGACTTGATTCAGCAAAGGCTCCCAATGCGATGGGCCAGGCAAATGATCTGACACGCCCGCAAGATCGGATTACAAAAAAACTTTCGCGGGCACTTACTAAAATTCGTTTGAACCCGGTTTATGTTCGTCGCCAACGCAAGTTAGAAAAGTTTTTGTATCAATTGCCAATTGTCGGTCCACAAGCTGGGCGCGGACTAGAAGCTTTCAAAGCAGGTATCCGCGAGTTCTTACAGCCGACCGCATTTTTTGAAGCCCTCGGTGTTCGTTATGTTGGGCCAATCGACGGACACAACCAACAAGAATTAGAACAAGCATTCAACGCTGCGATAAAAGTTGACGAAGGTCCAGTTGTAATTCATGTGATCACACAAAAAGGTCGCGGCTACGCGCCGGCAGAAGATGATGACGAAAAAAACTTGCATGACGCACCAGTTTTTGATCCGATAACTGGTCCGCCTAAATCTTTGCCAACGGGTTACACCCAAGCGTTTGCTGATGCGATTATAAAAATTGCCGAGCAAGATCAACGAATAGTTGCAATCACTGCA
>JAPKZT010000155.1 GCA_026393655.1 Actinomycetota bacterium
CTGGCGAAAACTGGATGCCCGCGGCCCGCGACTCTCGGCGAAATTAGTTTTATTTTTTAGTTGCCCCATCAAACGGCACGGGCGATACTTGAGCGGTGAACTCACCCGCTGGCGTTTGCACGGTCACTTTTGTGCCAACAGGTGTGTAGTCAATCGCTAACTGCCCGAGCGAAACATTCGTCTCGAGTCGTGGCGACCAAACTGCTGAAGTCACCGAACCAATTTGTTTGCCACCAACTTTGACAGGCCACGGGTTTCTATTGGCCGGCACTTTTGGTCCATCAATTGTTAAGCCGCAAACACGACGGTCGATACCGCGCTTAGCGACTGCACGAATCGCATCAAGACCGATCGCCTCAATATCGGCATCGAGCGAAACATACTGCTCCATTGAAGCTTCAAGTGGTGTGTCATCACGCGTGATATCTGAACCATAAGTCATCAGACCTGCTTCAATACGCTCTATCAAATTAGGGCAACCAGGACCAATATCAAATTGTTTACCCGCCGCAGCCAACGCGTCATAAAGTTGCACGCCAATCACGGCATCGTCGACATAAATCTCGAATCCGCCTTGCGCGCTCCAACCGCTGCGCGCAACCAAAAACTTATGACCCATGAACTCAAGGTTGTCAAACCTGAAGAATTTAGTTTTACGTACAGCCTCACCAAACACGGCAACGACGACATCTTCAGCTTTCGGACCTTGCACTGCAAGTGGCCAAATGTCTGGTTCTAAAATTTTCACATCTAGTTTCATACCCAGCGCGATGCCTTGCGCCCATAACAAAATATCCAGATCAGAAATAGAAAACCAAAAACGATCTTCGGCCACGCGAATCGCCACAGGGTCGTTTAATAAAAACCCGTCTTGGTCGCAAACTGGTGCAAGCGCACACTTACCAATCTCGAGTTTGCGCAAATCTCGAACCGTCATCAACTGAGCCAAACGCGCAGCATCTGGGCCAATTAATTCAACTTGCCGCTGGCACGAGACATCCCACAGTTGAACGTTGTTGCGCAAGTGAAAATAATCTTCTTCAACGCCACGAATGCGAGTTGGCAACAACATGTGGTTGTAGATCGTGTAAGCCTGCACGCCAAAATCTTCAACACGACTTGAAAACGGTGTCGAGCGCGTGCGGCGAGTGATCGCCAACTGTGGCGCGTTCTTTGGCGCCTGAACCGTCGGTGTGTAGTTCATATCTATGGCCCGACCCATTTGATATTGCAAATTTCTGCGCTTCGACCTTCGAAGTTCCAGACATGACCGAACGCCCGCACCCGACCTTGCGACGCTTTAGCCACAACGACTTCTGAACCCATCCAATATTGAGTATTAACAACGGTGACTTCTTCGCCATCGCGCGAACCAGTTATTGGCTCAACTGAACCTTGAATAAATTTTCCAACCGAAAGCGTTCGCTTTTGACCCTCAGTTACAAAACTTATTGGTGCACGCTCGGCACCTAGATATTTACCGACAAGCATCTTGAACAAACCCGTCGTGCCACGACTTGCACCTGTGAAAATCTTTTCGAGTTTCTCAAATTGTTCGTCGGTCGCACGATCGTCGATCCACAAAGCGGTCGTCCAGTTGCCGCGCTCCATTTTGCCGGGGATATCAAGCAGCATCGCCACATTTAAACCCGACAAAAAAGTCAGACCTGATTTACCTTTGTCGATTCGCACACCCAACCACGCCTGACAGTAACCCTCGGTTGGTGGATGCGCACCGAGAGACACGACGCACGGGCAAAACACCGTGCAGTTGCAGTTAAGAATTAACTCGCCCTCAATAGACCAAGCCTCGGCATTTTTTTGTTCTACTTTTGTGTTCACAGTTTTTCTCTCTTTCGTTATTGTTAAATTTAGGTTTTTACTTACGGATGAATATGACTTTGTGTGATTTCGACGCCAGTGAATAAACTCGCCATTACTGCGACTCCCCAAATAGTTATTAACACTCCGAGTGGCAAAGTAATTCGTCGGCCAATCACAGGAAACTTCTCAATTGGCATAACAGCGGCGCTGAGCACCATGAACCAAATGTTTGTCAAGCCGCCGACAAAGGCGAGCAACATCAAAGCCCAGCAACAACCCAGGCATGTAGCGCCATGGTGCA
>JAPKZT010000226.1 GCA_026393655.1 Actinomycetota bacterium
AGCCCAGAGCTATCAAAACACTCGTATAGCTAACAGTGATTACATAAATGAGCGAAGTGAGGATTACGCCTAAACAAAAACCGAGCCCTGTACGAACAAGTGCGGATTGCGCAGAATCAACACGCGATAATGGCAATACTTGCATACCGATAAAAACTTGGGCAGCGACTACCAACACTGTTAAGCCTGCGCCAATTGGCGAGAACTTGGTGAGCAGCAACAGAGCAAATAACCAAAACACCAAACGGGCGTAGAGATTGATCTCTGGAGATTGATTCTTTAGCGAGAATTTGTCAAACACGTCAGAACTATATCCATATTTCGGTTTGCACCTTTCAGACTGTAATAGATTCGAGGGGTGCGCAAGAATTCAAACCTGCTCGGCGTAGTGCTGATTATTGGTAGCAGCATCGGGTTTGGTCTCTCGCCTACTTTTGCGAATTTCGCCTATGACAATGGGGCAAGCGTAGTTGGAACCTTGCTGGCGCGATTTTGCGTAGCAACGCTTTTGATGTTAATTGTTCGAAAAGTTTCATCACAAGAGACTAAATGGCCAAAGCCAAAACTTTTTCTACAGATATTTTTGCTGGGCGCATTTGGATATTTCATTGCCACTCTCTTATATTTCACCGCACTTAAAAATATTGACAGTGGATTGGCAATAATAATTGTCTCGTGCGGACCTGTGATAGTCGTTTTGCTTTCTTGGTGGCTACTGGGTACAAAGCCAAGCCGAATCATTGTTGTTTGTCTAGCCTCAACCACAATTGGCGTGATTATTGCGGCCGGACAAGTTGGCAGCGGCGACGCAATAAGCGTCGTGCTTGTTCTTATTGTTGCCGTTGAATATTCGTTTTACATTGTATTTAGTTCGCAGATTTTACCGAAGATCGATCTGTTGACTGGTGTAACAATTGTGATGTTTGGAGCGGCTACTTCATTTATAATCTATTATTTTCTCGCTCCATCATCTGTTGAAATGAGTTTTCCTAACAATATAAATGGTTGGATCAGTGTTGTATTACTCGCAACCGTTGCCACCGTGATACCCACAGCGACGCTTTACGCAGGCATGAAATTGATCGGCACTGGCAAAACGGCAGTGTTGCAAACCTTTGAGCCTGTCTCTTCAATTGTCGCTGGTGTCGTGTTTCTTGGCGAGCCATTGACAATGCCACGTGTAATCGGAGCGATCTTCGTTATTGGTGCGGTTGGATCGCTGGCTGCTTCTGAATCTCGCAACGAAACGGCGATACCTCACTAATTAATTAATGGCGATACGGTTAAAGCGATGTCAAATTCACTTTGCGTGATCGGCGACTTTGCATGGGATGTCTTAATTCGCACAAACAATAATCTGCTTAAGGGCGGAGACTCTTTCGGCGAAGTGATGTTGACGCCAGGCGGAAGTGCCGCCAATTTAGCGGTGTGGGCGCGTCGATGCGGTCTTGATACACACTTCATCGGCAAAATCGGTCGCGATCGCTTCGGCCAACTAGCTCGCGAAGACCTTGACAACGAAAGGGTTGTCCATCACTTAGTTGAAACTGAGGCATACAAGACAGGCAGTGTCGCGGTTTTCGTCGATCAAACCGGTGAACGCAGTATGGTTTCTGGTCACGGAGCAGATTTTTACTTGATCCCTTCAGAATTGCCTCGTGCTGTTATAACTTCTGCAAACCATCTACACCTCACAGCTTGGAGTTTTTTTACGGATCCACCGCGATCTGCATCGCGAATCGCCGCGCAAATCGCAAGACAAAATAATCTGACGATTTCTTTTGATCCTGCATCTTTTCAGATGATTCAAGAGATGGGTGTTGATCAGTTTTTATCTTGGACAAAAGATCTGGGTGTAAATATTTTGTTTCCGAATTACGACGAAGGTCGGGTACTCACAGGTTTTGATGACCCTGACGACATCCTTAAATCCCTAGCGAAAATATACAACGATGCTTTGATTATCTTGAAACTAGATGCAGATGGTGCTCTCGTCTACGATGGCAAAACTTCAACACAAATTGCGCCGGCCACTAACAACCTTGTGGATGCAACTGGAGCAGGTGACTCATTTGCTGGTGCGTTTCTTGCGCACTATCTAAATTCAAACTCGGCTGTTGACGCAGCAAAGTTTGCAACCAAAGTTGCTGCCTGGGTGATTGAGCATCTTGGTGCTCGCCCCGCTACCGACACTCGCCTACAACAAATTATTAAATCTCGTTAGAAACTTAACTGCGAGTTGCTGCGGCGGGATTTGCGGCGGTTTGGATCGTTATCGGTTGGTGGCTTATTTGTGAGTGGGCCGATCTCTTGAATAATTGACTCAATCGTTGGTACTGGCCCAGTCTTGTGATTATCAATCGCCAAACGCATCGCGGCTAAATGTTCGGCCGAAGTTCCGCAACATCCGCCCACAATCCGAACGCCGGCGTTAATAGCCAGATCGGCATAGCGCGCCATCAGTTCAGGAGTACCCGAATATTTGATTTCGATTCCCTCAAAACGAGGTATACCACAATTGCCCTTTGCAACGATCGGCACACCGACATTTGCAGCAGTTGACGCCATTTCGATCGCAGTAACCAAAATATCTGACGCCCCGACTCCACAATTCGCCCCCATCGCAACTGGCTGAACTGAGAGACCAGCGAAAACAGCAGCGAGACCATCTGGCTTGAGACCCATCATTGTTCGGCCAGCAGTATCAAAACTACAAGTTGCAACATATGGCATGCCAACATTGATTGCTGCTTGCGCCGCGGCCTGAACTTCTTCAATTGCCGACATCGTTTCTATCCACGCAACATCAGCGCCACCATCTTTAAGCCCACGAATTTGTTCTTCGAATGTGTCAATCGCTTCTGCGGGGGTCAACGCGCCAAGCGGATCAAAAAGTTCGCCAGTGGGACCAACCGAACCTGCAACAACCACTGGTCGTGAGCAAGCATCGGCAACTTGGCGGGCAAGTTCTGCCGCTCGTTTAGCAAGTTCATAAGTTCGAGCCTGCGCATTATGCAATTTCAGACGGTGGCGATTGGCGCCGAATGTATTTGTCAAAATAATGTCAGCACCAGCATCAACAAATTGTTGATGCAAACCAGTTACGCGCTCTGGGTGCGAATCTAACCAGAACTCTGGCGGCTCACCTGAAGTTAAGCCGAGCGCGAAATAGTTTGTACCAGTGGCGCCGTCGGCAAGAATTATTTTGCCTGTTGCTAAAAGTTCTGATAGAGATGTGCGCATATTCAATTATGGCAGTAACCGAGAGACTGTGTTGACTAACCCATCACCGTGCCGGATGTGTTTTGCACTTCGCGTAGTCGTGAGAAAGCGCCGACATTAATGGCTCGTCCAGACCGTGGCCCGATATACGAAATCGGATCTGTGTCGTGATTACGCCCAGCCTCTGCAGCCTCAATTAAAAGACGAATAAACGTTTCCGCCATTGGGGCATTCTTGAATTGATTGCCACTTGTGCCACACGCCATGAAATATCCGTCGATACTTGAACGGTCATAGATCGGCACCCAATCATCGGTGGCATCGTAAAGCGCACCGATACCAGACGGCGAAACGGGAACACCGAAATCAGGCATGCGTCGAGCTAAACGCAACATCATCGTCTCCCAAATCTCAACTGTTGTCTCTTCGCGCCAATCATCGGCGTCATCAATCCAATGCAACTCATCACATGCTGGCTCGGTGCCGCCAAGATTTATTGTGCCACCGAGATGTGGTCGAAAGTAAATACCCGTATCAAGATCAGCAACAACCGGTACATTATCTTCAAGTTTGAATCCATTTGGTGCCGGCGCAACGTAAACCTCTTGACGCAATGGACGATGACGGATATTCATCTCGTCAAGCACTCCCGCAATCTTATTAATTTTACTGGCGTGAGGCCCAGCGGCATTAACAACAATTGCTGATTCAATGCGCTCGCCTGACGCGAGGGTTACGCCAGTGACTCGCGAACTTTCTTTATCTATAGCAACTACTTCTTCTCTGAAACGAGTCTGCGCACCGAGAACTTTTGCGGCGTTAATTAAATTATGTGCAGCCAACATTGGGTCATCCATAAAACCACTTAGCGGATCATAAAGACCAGAGAGTTCGCCAACCGCGTCATCGCCAAACGCAGGGTCGTCAATTCTTTTTGGTGGCCAGTAACTATTGGCATCTAGCGCAGGAAACTTTTTGCGCAGTTGATCAGCATTGAGAATTTCATACGGAATTTTCAAGTCATCCCAAATCACACGAACCGATTCACCGTCGTAGCCCGCTGTTCGATAAACCAAATACCCCGTGCGTATAAATCTCGCCATGCCGTCTGGATCTATCGCCCCAAGATAATCCGCCCAGTTTTCCCAAATTGACGCTGACTCCCAAGCCATTAAAACAGCATCGTGAGTTGAATAGCTGAATCGGATTATGGCTGATGATGCCGACGTTGAACCAGCACCTGCAGCTGAACCTTTGTCTACTATCACTACAGATCGACCAGCCTTAGCGAGTTCTAAAGCAATTGCACCACCGATTACGCCAGCGCCGATTACGACGACATCGGTTTTCATTTCGTTGCGAGAATTTCTCGTTGCCATGCTGCAGTGTCGGCAACACTGTTGAACGTGAACGAATGCAAACCAACGATGTTAAGTGACTGTGCATCTTTTGCCAGACCAGCAACTAATTCTGTTGGGTCGTAGCCACCAGGGGAAAGCATCTTCATGATTGAGGCCTTATTTTTGCTGAGATAACGCATTGAAGCACCAACACCTACACGAACGCCGAGGCTCATCAGTCGCGCACGATCTACTACCCCCGGCACACCAAGTTGAATTGGTACCGAGAAGCCATTATCGCGTTCGGTTTTAATCCACTGACGAATTTGCGCAACATCAAAACACATCTGTGTCGACGCAAGACCTTGAACACCGGCTTCTTGTAAAAGTTTTTGCTTGTCATAAAGAGCTGTGCTCAATGCCTCGCGACTAATGAAGGCATGACCATCTGGGTAACTTCCGAAACCAACTCGAGCCACACCGCTATTGCTGTCAAGAAAGTCTCGCAAAAGTTCGATGCCGTCTGTGTATGGTCCGGCTGGCTTCTCTGCGTCGCCAGCAATCAAAAAGACTTCTTTGATCCCTTGCTCACGAACCCAAGTTGCTAGTTTCTGAACGTGTTCGCGAGATTCAACAAGTCTTGCTGCAAAATGTGGGACAACTTCATGGCCAGAAGCAATCAACCGCGCCGAAATCTCTTGTGTCGCAGAGATGCCTTTGACGGGCGAACATGTCACCGAGACTGGCGCACCAGTAGGTAGATCTAAAATTGCTTGCTCAATACTCTTCATTGGGATGAGCTCGTAGCGCATGCTACTAACGAGAGTTTTTACTGCTGGACTGACTTCGACAGACGATTTTTTGAGGCGTGAGAAAATTGACATTGTCGCAATGCTAGAGGCAAAAAGTCATTAATTGTCTACTTTGCTAAATGGCGAATTCAAACCTAAGCAAAAGTATCGGGCAACACACTCTTGCGTTTAGCAATATATTCTTTAAGTTCTTCGTCGATCGCATCATCAAGAGGCGGTGCGACATACGAGGCAAGTCGCTCCTTCCAAATCTTGTTTGCCCGCTTGGCTGAATCTTCACCACCGTCTTCGAGCCATTGTTCGTAACTTGAGTTGTCAGAAGTTGTTGATCGATAAAACGCCGACTCAAAATTGGCCAAAGTATGCGCCGTGCCAAGAAAGTGATTGCCTGGTGGGTTTTCACGAATTGCATCAAGCGCCTGACCATTCGGCGAAATATCTAAACCCTTGGCGAAAGTTGCCATCATTCCAAGTTGGTCGTCATCCAGAATAAATTTCTCGTAACCAATCGCCAGACCACCTTCGAGCCAGCCCGCCGCGTGCAGAACAAAATTGGTGCCAGCCATCAATGTTGGAATCAAAGTAGCGGCACTTTCGTAAGCAGCCTGAGCGTCAGGCAACTTCGATGCAGTCAGCGAACCGCCCGACCTAAACGGCACGCCAAGTCGGCGCGCGAGCGAAGCCATCGTATAAAGAACGATCGCTGGTTCTGGGGTACCAAAAGTCGGTGCACCAGTTTGCATTGACATTGACGACGCGAACGAACCCATTATTACAGGCGCGCCTGGGCGTACGAGTTGTGTGAACGTCATGCCAGCGAGTGACTCGGCGAGAGTTTGCGTTGCGACACCAGCAGAAGTTGACGGAGCCATTGCTCCCGCCAAAATAAATGGAGTAATAATCGTGGCTTGATTGTTTAACGCATAAACCTCGGCTGATGCGAGCATCGAAGCATCCCATACCAATGGTGAAGATGCGTTGATCAAACTTGTCATCACTGTTCGATCTTGTAAGTCGCCGCCGAAGCCGATGCGTGCTAATTCGACACTGTCTTGTGCCCGCTCGCCGGCAGTGACCGAACCCATGAAACCTTTGTCGCTGTATTTGATGTGTGCGTAAACCATGTCAAGATGACGCTTGCTAACCGGAATATCAACTGGCTCACATACCGTTCCGCCAGAATGATGCATGCGCGGCGACATGTACGCGAGTTTTACAAAATTTTGAAAGTCAGTGATCGTCGCGTACCGTCGGCCATTGTCGATGTCGTAAGCGAAGGGTGATCCGTAGTTCGGCGCGAACACCGTTGCGTTACCGCCGATTTGTACATTGTTAAGCGGATTACGAGCGTGCTGGGTATAAATACTCGGCGCAGTTGCAGAAACTATTTTGCGACACATGCCACGCGGAAATCTCACGCGAGTGCCAGTCACATCTGCGCCGGCGTCTTTGAACCGTGCGATTGCCGATGGGTAATCTCGAACTTCGATGCCGACTTCTTCGAGGATTGTGTCAGCGTTGAGTTCGATGATTTCAAGACCTTCATCTGAAACCAATTCATAAGGTTTAATCAACCGAGTGATGAACGCGTCTCGACCAGGCTCATGCGACGAACGCATGGACTGCCGACCTGCTCGCCCACCCGAACGTTTCGTGCGATCTACGTCAGTCATTTGTTCTAGTCTGCCACGCCGCCAGTTGAACGGCGACGGCGACCAGACCGTCCAGAGCCATCACTCGCCGACTCAGACCTAACTGGCAAATCAATAACTGTCGCAAGATTCGGAGTAAGTGCTGTTTTGTGTGGAAACGCCATTGCCTCAACAAAAAGTTGTTGAAACCGAGGCTCTGTTGCAGTTTCAATTTTTGTGACGCCACGAACTGTTGACTCCATTTCATATCGCAACTTTCGAGAAAGTAGTGACTGCACTGCACCGGCGCCCGCTGCATTGCCGACCGCACGAACACCAGCGACCGGGCAATCGGGCACGAGTCCGAGCACCATCGCATAAACCGGATCAATATGCGCACCAAATGCGCCAGCAAGACGAATGTCGTGCACGACTGGCGAACCAGCATGCTCAACCAACAAATCAATGCCCGCTCGCAACGCAGCCTTGGCTAGTTGAATTGCGCGCACATCATTTTGTGTTACATAAAGTTTTGTCTCACCGTTTTCATAAAATAAATACGAGAATGTGCGATCATCTGCCACGATGCGATTTGATCTTGTAGCAAGTTCGCCGCGCACGACGCCGTCAGTGTCGATGATTCCACTTAGATACATTTCGCCAATTACTTCGATTATTCCAGAGCCACAGATGCCGGTGATTGCAGTGTCGCCAAGTGACTCGGCGAAACCTGGTTCGTCGCTCCACAACGTTGAACCAATAACTTTTATACGTGGCTCAAGTGTCTTGCGGTCGATGCGAACGTGTTCGATTGCGCCGGCAGTTGCACGCTGACCTGCACTTATTTGAGCACCTTCAAAGGCAGGCCCAGTTGGGCTTGAGGCGGCGAACTGATGAACAGTATTGCCAAGAACAATCTCGGCATTTGTGCCAATGTCAACTAACAGTTGCATTTCTTTTGAACGATGAGGCCCTTCAGCAAGGATTGCTGCCGCTGTATCTGCACCAACGTGACCGGCAATACATGGACCGACGTAATAACTCGCGTTCGGTAAATCGAGATCGAGTTCATTCGCCCAACCACTGACTGATTCGTTTGTCGCCAAAACGAACGGCGCCATACCAAGCGGCGTCGGGTCGATGCCCAAGACAATGTGATGCATGATCGGATTGCCAACAATTGCAATTTCTAAAACACTGGCACGAGAAATATCTGCATTTGCAACAAGGTTGCCAACGAGATCATCAAGCGAAGTTCTAATCGCTTTAGTGAGTTCGGCGTCTCCACCTGGATTCATCATCACATATGAGACACGACTCATTAAGTCTTCGCCGAAACGAATTTGCGGATTCATCAATCCATAACTACCAATGATCTAACCGGTCAAGAGTTCGCATAAATGACCCGCAACGGTTGTCGAGCCAACATCAACCGCAATTCCGTATGCGGCATCAACAAAACCGGGCCACGCTGCAACGATTTGATCAAGATTTTCGGTATGACGAACCGCAACAGTCACTTCACCGTCGGCTTTAGCCATCGCCGAGTGCAAGGTGCTGAGCGCGCGACGCGCGACTTGCGGCGCACGAACTCTGTGTTGTACAGCTACGGCGTTGGCGAGTGCATCGGCGGCACTGACAGAGTCACCGAGTTGTGCTTCTGGAATTGTTAAATAATACAGACTGAAACTCGGGTCAACAGTTATCGGCTCGAGATCTAAATCTTTTCGCACAATTTGCTTATGCACTTGACTAATCGCAGGTACATCAATTACAACATCGCCACAAATTCGCGCCGCACATCCAAGACGGTTACCGGCAACTAGAGCACGCTTCGCGCGGTAGTTAGTTTCTGTTTCAGCAAAACTTGATAGCGAAGATTCGGTGACGGTGACTCCCCATTTAGCGAAGACGCCAGTTGATGGAGTTATCTGACATCGACCGCAGATTCCGCGGCCACCGCAAACAGAATCGATATCTGCACCAAGTTGGCGGGCGGCTTCAAGAACAGTTACACCGTCTTCAACTACGCCATCAAGCCCCGACGGGGTAAAGACGACTCGTCGCTGCATTGCTATCTACTCGGTCTTGCGTCGACCACGACTATTTCTAGCGGCACGATCGGCGTTAACTTCGTTCGGGTCGCGATTAGCACGAATCCAAGCCGAGCAGTTCTCGTCATTGCCGACGAGCACATCGGCGGCCATCACGAGTGTTTTAACTTCTGGATGCATTGGATTCATGATCGCCGAAGTCATACCAGCACCAATTGCCATTGCCAAGAATGTGCCGGTGATGTTATTACGCGAAGGTATTCCGAAACTTACATTAGACGCACCACATGTGGTATTAACTTTAAGTTCTTCACGCAAACGACGGATGATTTTAAACGCGGTGCGACCAGCATCGCCCATCGCCCCAATTGGCATGACTAATGGATCAACCACGACGTCACAGGCAGGGATGCCGTAATCGGCGGCGTGATTAACAATTTTTTTAGCCACGGCGAAACGCTCATCTGGATCCATACTGATGCCTGTCTCATCGTTTGAAATCGCCACAACAGCAGCGCCGTATTTTGCCACGAGTGGCAAGACGCGCTCAAGATTGGCTTCTTCACCGGTTACTGAGTTGACAAGTGCTTTGCCTTTATAAACGGCAAGGCCTGCTTCAAGTGCGGCGATAATTGATGAGTCAATCGACAACGGAACATCTGTGATTGACTGCACAAGTTGAATTGCTTTTGCCAAGAGTGCAGGCTCATCAGCCAACGGAATACCAGCATTGACATCAAGCATGTGAGCGCCTGCGACTACTTGTGCTAACGCATCGGACTCAACACGGCTGAAGTTTCCTTCTTTCATTTCAGCGGCGAGAAGTTTGCGCCCAGTTGGGTTGATGCGTTCGCCGATCATTACAAACGGACGACCGAAACCAATTACGACTTCTTTAGTTGCTGATGAAAGTATTGTGTCTGTCATAAGTTTTCTTTCTCTATTCGTTTTCTTCGAGTTCTTCTAAAGCCAACAATGCATCAGTACTAATTGCGGAATTGTCAACATCGGCTTCGTATCCGCCGGCGAATGCCAATCTCCCGAGTCGCTCACGCGAATATTCACCGTCAAGTCGATCTGCTTCACGTTGCGCCGCTTCGGCGAGGTCTCCGACTAATGGCAAACTAATTCGACGCCACTGGGCTATATCTTCATCGGCCGTATAAATATGCGCCTTACGTTTCGCACGATCAATCGCCCGCTGAAATTTATCTGAGAGTTGCACTTGCTTGCGTTCGCGACCGGCTTGAGCGTTTACTTGTGCCGGGATATCACGCCACATAATTACAATCACTTCGTTACTTCCGCGAGGCATTAGTTATTCTCCCTTGGTTTCATCTGATTTGCTCAGCGATTTGAAAGAAACCGGTATCGCGTCGGCAAAATATTTCAAACCGACATGGCGATGCTCAAACGACAGACCGAGTTTCTGTGCAGCATCTCGCCCAGCGCTCACAATTTCTGGGTCAACAGTTTGAGAAAACAGCACGACACGACGATAGTTGCCAAAATATGCACTAAGTAGTTCTGGATGATCTTCTAAACCAAGACCCTGCCAGACCAGCGCGTCAAAATGCTTGGCGAGAAAATCAGTCAAATAAAAAGTTCCAGGTTCTTCATCATGTGCATTTAAGAAATCAGCCGTTCCGGCAAAAAACTCGTAACAGTGCGCACCTGGCAATCGACTCACGGATGGATATTTTTCGAGAAGCAGATCTAAATGACCGCCTGTTCCACAGTCTGCATATGCAACAAAGATTGGCCGTGACCCATTTTGTTCAAGTAGTTCAGCAACTTGTGGCGTGATGTTCTCGGGACGGTTATGTAGATTTGCCGGCAGATACTTGATTTCGATGCTTTCTTCAACGCCTGATGCGCGCAGCACGGCGCGCAACTCAGAAGCTAATGCTCCACAAGCAATTATTAACGGTCGCGTGTCAGAAGACATCGCAAACTAAAACTTAGGCGACTGATGGGCCAGGTGGTTCGGCATTTCGCAAACGACGAGCACCGACTAGTTGCTTTGCGGTTTCTGATGCCACTGCAGCGTCTCGACAATATGCATCGGCGCCAACAGCAACGCTGAATTCTTCGTTCAAAGGTGCGCCACCAACCAAAATGATGTACTTGTCGCGAATGCCTTTTTCTTTCATCGTGTCAACGACGAC
>JAPKZT010000062.1 GCA_026393655.1 Actinomycetota bacterium
ATTCAAAGTCATCAAGGTTCAAACCATCAAACCACGGCGCGTTGCATTGCCTGTGTTTGGCGCAAGCCATGTGCTTGAGGCCGGCGCTGGCACATTTGAAAATTGGGGACTCGTAATTGGCCACACTCTTGAAGCGAGACTTACATGAGTAACGGTTCAAAATTGTCTGGCTCATTGGTTTTAGTTGCAACACCAATTGGAAATCTTGGTGACATGACGCAACGGGCAATTGAAGCGCTGCAAAGTGCAGACGTAATTTGCTGTGAAGACACGCGACACTCTGGCAAGTTGCTCGCACATTTTGGCGTAACTGGCAAAAAACTTATCGTGATTAACGAACACACCGAATACGACACCCGAGAAGAAATAGTTTCGCTAGTTACTTCAGGCTCGGTCGTTGCTTTAATTACTGATGCCGGAACACCAGGCATCAGCGACCCAGGCGAACGGTTAGTTGTCGCGGTTGTTGAAGCCGGTGGCAATGTAACTGCCGTGCCTGGCGCATCAGCATTGACAATGGCCCTCGTAATTAGTGGCTTGCCAACTTCGCGATTCGTGTTCGAAGGATTCTTGCCTCGAAATGGCGCTGATCGCACCGAACGACTTGCAATGACAACAACAGAGTCGCGCACGATTGTGCTTTATGAAGCGCCGCATCGACTTGCAAAAACTTTGAGTGACTTAACAACGGCGTGCGGAGCAATGCGGCGCGTTGTGCTGGCACGCGAACTAACAAAACTTCATGAACAGATTTGGCGCGGAACTCTGCAAGATGCAAACATGCTCGTGGCTGTAACCGAACCGCGTGGCGAATATGTAATTATTCTTGAACCAGCCAAACCACCTGCTCCGCCAACTGATGAAGAACTAGTCGCTGCAATCAAAGCCGAAATTGCCAAAGGCGTAAGTCGCAAAGATTCTGCAGCGCGAGTTTCGGCTCGCTTTGGCGTTGCCAAACGCCATGTCTATGAACTTGCGCTACAAGTTCGTGACGATGAATAGCAATCGCTAATACAACCATTAGCAACAAGCCTGAAACTGTAAGTTATATACGTGAAAAAGTTCTCGGCAACGACGCCAATTTATTACGTCAATGCTAAACCGCATCTCGGTCACGCGTATACAACGATCATCGCTGACGCTGTTTGCCGCTGGCACAAACTTTGTGGCGAAGAAGTACACCTATTAACCGGCACAGACGAGCATGGTTTAAAGATTCAGCAATTCGCCGATGCCGAAGGTATCTCGCCCAAAGAATTCGTTGACAAAATTGCACCATTATTCGCAGATGCGTGGGATCGCCTGGATATCGACATCAACGATTTCATTCGCACAACCGAAGAACGCCACAAAATTGGCGTGCAAAAACTATTGCAAGCCTGCTACGACGCTGGCGACATTGAAGTTGATATCTATCGGGGTCACTATTGCGTCGCCTGCGAGGCTTACTACACACCTGAAGAGCTCGACAACGGCAAATGCAAAATCCACAACACAAAGGCCGAGTATGTCGAAGAAGAAAACTATTTCTTTCGCTTGTCACGTTACGAAGAAAAACTTCTGAAGTGGTACGCAGACCATCCTGATGCAATTAAACCAGATCATCGCGTCAATGAAGTAACTGGTTTCATTAAGCAGGGTCTCAGAGATTTTTCAGTGAGTCGAAAAACTTTGACATGGGGCATCAAATTACCCTGGGATGACTCGCATGTTGCATATGTTTGGTTCGACGCATTGGCGAATTACATCACCGCGCACGGATACGGAACCGACGAAAAACAGTTCGCTGCTAATTGGCCTGTCGACTATCACTTCATCGGCAAAGACATCATTCGTTTTCACTGCGTCTACTGGCCAGCGATGTTGATGTCTGCAGGTTTAGAACCGCCAAAGGGTTGGGCAGTCGGCGGTTGGTTATTAGTTGGCGGCGAGAAAATGTCGAAGACAACCGGCAATGTCGTCAACCCACTTGATCTGATCGATGAAATCGGTGTAGACGGTTTTAGATATTACGTTTTGGCCGACACTAATTACGGCAACGACGGCGATTTTTCTTATGAAGGATTACTCTCGCGCTACAACTCAGATCTCGCGAACAATTTCGGCAATCTTGCCGCGCGCGTGGCAACTGTTGTTGAAAAAAAATGCGGTGGCATCGGG
>JAPKZT010000157.1 GCA_026393655.1 Actinomycetota bacterium
AAATGCGCGGTTGTTAACTGACAGCCAGTTGGTTTCGTCGACACCAACTTGAAATGAAACAGTTGAAATTTTTTCTGCGCTAGCAAGAATTTCTAATGCGAGTGGAAGTTTGACTTCAAGTTGCAAAATATTACGGCCTGGCTTGAGATTTATTTGCGCGGCAAGAAGATCATGGGTTTTATTTGAATTGAATACCCACCAGTGCACATGTCCGCCACCTTCATTGGCAATGATCTTTTCGGCCTCGTGTAGCAGTCCTTTACCGAGATCGAGTGTTTGATCGCGATGGTGCGGGTCAATGGCTAAGTCAAGTGCCCACGAATCGTTGCCACGCGAAACTTGACAATAAGCAACTGGATTTACGCTGTTTGAATCCCAAGCGATTAGCCCTGCGAATCCAGCGCGGCCGCCATGACGCAGATCAATCCATAAATGATCGTTAAGCGGGCGACGAGAGTCAGCGATTTCAACGGCGCTCAGCAGCGAAGTCACGGCGGCGATATCTGATGGGGTCATACTTCTCTTAATTTCAAACGTGACCACGCTAAAAGGATATCTATTGGCGATCGTGTGTAGCGTTGCCTCCGCATGGCTGTGAAGAAAACAGAACTAAATAAGCGTGCAACTGATGTGTTGCGATTGCTCAAGCGCGAGTATCCGGTCGCGATCTGCGAATTGACGCACGAGTCTGCGTTTCAACTATTGGCCGCAACAATTCTTTCGGCACAGTGCACAGATGTTCGTGTCAACATGGTTACTCCTGCGCTGTTTGATTCTTATCCGACGCCGGCGAAACTTGCCAAAGCCGAAGTTGCGCATGTTGAACAATTGGTGAGATCGACTGGCTTCTATCAAACGAAAGCCAAAAATTTAGTTGGTATGGCGAGCCAAGTCATGTCGCGATTCGGCGGTGAAGTACCGCGCGAAATTGAAGATCTGATAACACTGCCTGGTGTTGGTCGAAAGACAGCCAATGTTTTGCGCAGTGTTGTTTTTGGTCTGCCAGGTTTGCCGGTTGATACACATGTCGGGCGACTATCACGTCGTTTAGGTTTGACGAAACTTGAAGACCCCGTCAAAGTTGAATATGAGCTGAATGCAATGTTGCATCCACCCGAGTGGGGGCAGTTCAGTTTGCGATTGATTTTGCACGGCCGTCGGGTGTGTGATGCGAAGAAGCCTAAATGCGAAGAGTGCTTACTCGAGAAACTTTGTCCGAGTTCGAATCTTCCCACGAAAAAGCCAGTGAAAAAATCAGTGAAAAAGCCAGCGAAGAGACTAGGTAAAACTGTTATTAAAAAAGCAAAAAAGAAAGTTCCAAAAAAATGACTGCATCTCCACAGCGACAGAGCGCTCTTGCTGAACTCGCGGCCCTAGCTGAAAATGTTGAGCGGTGTCGTGAGCGAATAGTTTCTCTCGCCGAGTCGCAACGGCTTGCAACGTTTGATCCTAAAAAACCAGAAAATGATGACGGTCTATTAATGGCAATATATGAGGCTGAGCGCGGACTAGTAAATGCTGTGCGATTACTGCAACGCGCGGCGCGAACGCGCTGAGCGTGATGTGATAGTGCTGCGCGAACGCGCTGAGCGTGATGTGATAGTACTGCGCGAACGCGCTGATCGTG
>JAPKZT010000183.1 GCA_026393655.1 Actinomycetota bacterium
ACCTGAAGATCAGCGCGGTGAGCCGCGTCAACAAATTTTCGATCTACGATTGTTAACGGACCCTGACTTACTGGTACTTGTGCTGCATGAATGTTGCGAAACTTGCTTCTTGTTTTGACCCAACTCCCGAGCCGCAACTTTGTGACGTCACGCGGACCCATCGAAGTGCATAGTTTGTCGCCAAATGTTTCCCGCAAATGATTGAGGCGTTTGTCGCTGAATGAGCCAATACACACTCGGTCGAATAGATCGCCATGGGCGAGTCTGGTTTCAAGTGGTTGTAGTGCTTGGTCAGATTTGCAGTCGATGTTGATGTGTGCATTGGGCCAAGTTGCAATCAAATCTTCAAGCAACGGAATCGGTTCAATCCCGTTGACCCGTGCCTGTGAAACTTCTGCGAAGTCGAGCTCACTGATTTTCCCTGGTCGGCCGCATGTTCGTGATAGATCATCGTCGTGAAACGCAAGCAATACACCGTCACGCGTGACATGCACATCCGTCTCTATATATATGTATCCAAGATCCATTGCCTTTTGAAATGCTGGCATTGTATTTTCGGGAGCATCGCTCGCACCGCCACGATGGGCAAAAGCAATTGGTGTTTTGTGTTTTAGAAAAGGATGTAACACGACGGCGAAGTTGCTGCTCGCGACCGACTAAATCGCGCGCCCTGCATTCTTCCAGTATTCGTCTTTGAGTAGACGCTTGTAAAGTTTGCCCGTCGGATGACGGGGTAACTCGGCGCGAAAATCAATCGAACGTGGGCATTTCAGATCAGCCAAAGATTCTCTGCAGAAGGTCTTCAGTATTCGTTCAAGTTCAGCCGCTTGCGCTTGTGTCGTCGGCATCTCAGCAGGTTGCACCACTGCTTTAACTTCTTCACCGAACTCGTCGTTGGGAACGCCGAAAACAGCAACATCTACGACGCTCGGATGATTTATCAAAATATTTTCGGCTTCTTGTGGATAGATATTTACGCCACCCGAAATAATCATAAATGCTTTGCGGTCGGTCAGGTATAAATAATTATCAGCATCGAGATAGCCGACATCACCAAGAGTCGTCCATCCACGACCGAGTGGATCTCTTGAACTCTTGGTTTTTTCTGGATCATTGTGATATTCGAAATCAACTTTGCTTTCAAAATAAATTGTGCCTGATTCGAGAATTGGTAATTCGTTTCCAGAGTCGTCACAAATATGAATAACCGCGTTAATTGAAGTACCTACAGTGCCAGGATGTTTTAGCCACTGCTCTGAGTTGCAGTAAACAAAACCATTGCCTTCACTACCGGCGTAGTATTCGTGAATTACCGGACCCCACCAATCAATCATTTTCTGTTTTATCTCCGCTGGGCACGGTGCGGCAGCGTGAATTGCACAACGCAGGCTGCTGGTGTCATGGCGGGTTCGTTTTGAATCTTCAAGTTTGAGCATTCGAACGAACATCGTCGGAACGAGTTGTGAATGCGTGACACCATATAGCGCAATAATTTTTAAGTACTCTTCAGGATCAAAGTGCTCCATAATTATTGCCGTGCCACCGAGTCGCTGTGCAGTCATTGTGAACCGAAGTGGAGCGGCGTGATACAGAGGCGCAGGTGAAAGATAAGTGGTCGTATTGTCCATCCCAAAAAGCATCTGACATAAAGTCGACAGACCAGTTGGCGTGCCGAGTTGAGTCATTGCCAAACCGAGTTTGATTCCTTTTGGGCGACCTGTCGTGCCACTTGAGTAGAGCATGTCAACGCCGTCAATACGATTCGGTAAATCCTCTGTTGAAGCTCCGGCTACTGCTTGTTCAAAAGAGTCGTAATTAGAAATTGTTCCGTCGAGCATTAGGCGCAGTGTCACATTCGGTGTATTTTTCGCGACTTCGATTGCCTGATCTGATTTGTACTTACTCGTGATAAAAGCTTTGGCGCCACAATCATTGATGATGTAACTCAGTTCGTCGGTAGTGAGTCGTGAAGAACACGCGGTGTAAATTAATCCCGCATAGTGGCAGCCCCACAAGATCTCGAAATATCTTGGATGATTTTCTAGACAAAATGCAACGTGGTCGCCAACATTTAGCCCGGCATCGCGCAGGACATGGCTCAGTGCATTGGCGCGCGAATCGAGTTCAGCAAATGTTGTTATCTCTCCAGTTGAAGCCATGATTACCGCTGGTCGGTCCGGCGTTTGCATTGCTACTGATCCAGGAAACATAAAAGCAAACTACTCAATACAGGTTAAAAAGCAACAATCAGAAAGGATCGAAAACAACATGGATAACTTACCAATGTGAATAACTCAGAAGCTTTCAGGGCAATCGTTGAAAATATAACTGAGGATCTGCCATTGGATCAGGCCGTGGCATTAATCGCAGGGATTGCAAACGAAACAGTTCTGCCCTCAGAAATATTGTTGAAATTCGATGAAATATCTGCGGCGTGTGACGCCACATCGGTTTTGGCCTTAATGGAATATCTTTTTGGTCCGGGTAAGTTCGCGGGTAACACGATTGACTTTCAAGACCCTGCGAATTCATTGTTTGACAGCGTGCTCGGTCGAAGGTTAGGAATACCGATCTCATTAAGTGTTTTGGCTATTGAAGTCGCAAAACGCAAGAGTTTCGAATTATTGCCGATTGGCATGCCTGGAAATTTTCTCGTGCAAAGCAGCGAAGATGTTGATCAATATTTTGACCCATTTCGAGGAGCGAACCCGTTAAGTCCCCGAGCGTGTGCTGAGTTGTTTCTCAGTCTTAATCCTCTCGCGTCCTGGTCCGATAGTTATCTTCGACCGACTACTAATCGAGCGGTAATCATCAGAATGTTGACGAACCTCAAAATGATCTATATACAAACGAATAATACTGCCGGGTTGCGGTGGGTGATGAGGTTGCGTCTAATGTTTCAGGAAGTCGCAGATTTAGAAAAAGATCAGTGGGCGCGGCTGATGAGATCTACAAACTAAAATTGGTGCAATTTAAATATTCAAAAAAGTTAAGGAGTTCTTATGACGGCAACTGAAGTAGAGACAATAATTTCTGATGTTGAGGTTCAGCGTCGGGTCGACAAGTTGATCAACGACTATCCACCAAGTTCGACGACTTCAACGAAATTTCTTGGTGCACAATTTGATGCGGGGCTGGCGTGGGTGCATTTTGCCGAAGGTAGTGGAGGTATCAACGCTTCGCCAAAGCACCAGAAAATTGTCAACGAAGCAATCGCTGCTGCGGGTGGGCCATCAAGTTATATGCGTAACCCAATTGGTTACGGAATGTGCGCACCAACTATTTCGCAATGGGGAACACGTGAACAGATCAATAAATATATGCGACCGTTATTTACGGGTGAAGAAATTTGGTGTCAGTTATTTTCTGAGCCAGGTTCTGGGTCAGACTTTGCTGGATTATCTGCCAAAGGTGTGCGCGATGGCGAAGAATGGTTAATTAACGGACAAAAAGTATGGACGACCCTTGCTCATTTATCAAAATGGGGTCTATTAGTAGTTAGAACCGATGCACAGGCCGTGAAACACGCCGGACTAACAGCAGTGATCGTTGATATGCAAGCACCAGGTGTTGAAGTGCGCCCGTTACGACAGATAACCGGTGAAGCAGAATTCAATGAAGTTTATTTCACGGATGTTAGAGTTTCTGTGGGTGAAACTTTGGGCAAAGCTGGGGACGGTTGGCGAGTAAGTTTGACGACTTTGATGAACGAGCGAGTTGCAATCGGTGGAGCGATACCGCGCAAGGCAACTGGCCCGATTCGTGAAGCGGTGAAATTGTGGCAAGCCCTGCCGACAGATCAAAAGTCAAAGGCGACGCAAGATCAGCTGATGAAGTTGTGGATTAAAGCGGAAGTCTTGCGGCTTACAAATATCCGCGCAGGGCAGAACCGTCGCATCGGTACGCCTGGCCCAGAAGGCTCAATTGGCAAAGTTGCTAGTGCTGAACTAAATAAAGACACATATGAGTTTTGTGTCAATTTATTAGGCGCAAACCGCATGCTCTATGGAAGTTACGCACTCGTTCGCCCTGAGACAGCTATGAGTTTCGACTCAGTGCCAAAAGCATTTCTCAGAAGTCGCGCCAACAGCATTGAAGGCGGCACAACCGAAGTGATGAAAAATATCCTTGGAGAACGAATTTTGGGTTTGCCAGGCGATGTGCGTGTAGATCGCGACAAGCCCTGGCACGAAGTACCGAGAAATTAGCGCGTGAAATTAGCGCGTGAAATTAGCGCGTGAAATTAGCTAGCTAATTAGCAAGCAGCGCTAGAACTGTGCTGGCGGCGGTTTTTTTATCGTCGACAATTCGCCGTGAAGCAAAAGATCCGCCGAGCATTGCCGTCGCAACAAGTTCAATACTTGTTTGTAATTGACGAATATGTCGTGGCGGCGGAAAGTATTCATCTTCTTGGGCGATTTTGATTTCGCGCACACCGTTGGTTGGCGCCAGTACGCGAATTATCTCAGCGACAAGTTCTTCAGGTGCTGATGCACCCGCTGTCACGCCCACCGTGCCTGAAAAGTTTTTTGGAAGTTCATTTGCATCATTGACACGGTAAACATTTTGGCAGCCAACATCTTTAGCAAGTTTTTCGAGCGCGCGTGTATTTGACGAATTATCCGATCCAATGACAATTATCGCATCGCACTCGCGGGCGATCTGCATTAATGCACCTTGCCGATTAGTTGTTGCGAAGCAAAGATCACTCTTACCTGGCGACCAAACTTGTGGGTACTTGAGTCGCACTGCGTCGGCGACATCCTTCCAGTCGCGATGTGACAGAGTTGTCTGAGCGAGAATCGCGACGGGTTCGTTGAATTGTTCGAGCGCGTCAACCTCGGCCAAAGTTTCGACGCGAGAAATTGAATCGGGTGCAACTGCCATAGTGCCGACGGCTTCTTCATGCCCATCGTGTCCAATGTAAACAATTCTGTAACCCTTATTCGCTCGAGTTTTAACTTCGTGGTGAACTTTGGTCACGAGTGGACATACAGAATCAACAACATAGCTACCGAGTTCTTGAGCGGCTGCCACAACTTGCGGTGCTGAGCCGTGCGCCGAAAGCATTATCGGGCGACCTTTCGGAATTTGATCAAGATCATCGACAAAGACGACTCCCAGACTTTTGAAACGATCTACGACGATTTTGTTATGAACGATCTCGTGATAGCAGTAGACAGGTTCATCAAAGGTGCGAACCATCCACGCCAAAGCTTTGATCGCCATTTCAACTCCGGCACAAAAACCACGAGGCGACGCAAGGATAACTTCGTCGACGTTATTCATCGCTTCGAAGAATACCTTGTCAATGCAACGGTAAACTGCAGGCGTGACAACATCCCTTGCAACAGTTGTCATCGTCGGGCGTCCAAATGTGGGTAAAAGCACTTTGTTTAATCGTTTTATGGGTTCTCAAGTGGCGATCGTTCAAGACACGCCTGGTGTTACGCGCGACAGATTTGAGCGTCAAGTTGAGTGGCAAGGGCGTCATTTCAATGTTGTAGATACAGGTGGATGGATGCCTGGCGGAACAGAACTTGACGGCAAAGTAAGCCGACAGGTTGAATCGGCCGTGAAAGAAGCAGATCTCGTGTTATTTGTTGTTGATTCAACTGTCGGCGTTTTAGATGATGATCAAGCAATTGCAAAGTGGCTGCGCACAAGCGGTAAAGAAGTTTTGGTTGTCTCAAATAAAGTTGACACAGATAAACGCGAGTTCGACAAATGGGAGTTTTTGTCACTTGGACTCGGCGATCCGTTTCCGGTTTCCGCACTGCACGGCCGCAAAGCCGGCGACGTTTTAGATGAAGTTTTAATTCGCGTGCCACGACGAGATGGCGATGACGAAGTCGAAGTAGAAATTGAGCGACAAGGTCCAAATCGAACGCCAGGCATCCCAAGAGTCTCGATAGTTGGTCGACCGAATGTTGGCAAGAGCACACTTTTCAATCGCCTCGTCGGGCAAGATCGTGCAGTCGTTCACGACATGCCTGGTACAACTCGAGACTCAATCGACACGGTTGTCGAAACGCCAGATGGGCCGATGATGTTTGTCGACACTGCCGGAATGCGCAGACGGAGTCGTGTCGATGAATCAACCGAGTATTACTCGTTTGTTCGTGCGTTGCGAGCCGTTGACGAATCAGATATTGCGTTACTCGTAATCGATGCAACTGAAGGTATTACGAGTCAAGATCAAAGACTCGCTGAACGAATTGATGCCTCCGGTAGCCCCGTGGTCGTGGTTCTTAATAAGTGGGAGATGCTAAACGCAGATCAGCGTGCCGAAATAGATATTGAAATTGGTCGTAAATTATTTTTCGTTGGTGATGCACCGGTATTAAAGATGTCAGCGCTAACTGGCAAGGGTGTGCAGAAGTTGCGACCAGTGTTGCAAGATTCAATTGAGCAATATCATCGTCGTGTACCAACTCGAGATGTCAACAGGGTGATAGCGCGCGCGCAACAACAGCAACCAGCCCCAAGTGGCGGACGAGTGTTGTATGCATTGCAGGGTGCGTCTGATCCACCGACGTTTACTTTGTTTGTTAATAAAGAATTACCGCCAACATATTTGCGATATCTCGAGCGATCAATTCGAGAAGGTTTCGAATTCGGTTCAGTGCCGATCAAGATTCGCGTACGCAAGCGGGCAGAGTAGAGATCGATGCCGTGGTGTGAGCCTTGCGCAAAATATTTTGCACCGACGGCGCTGACTACTTCGGGGGATTGTCCGAGTTGTGGTGTGCGCGCAATTTCTGCTGATGTTCATGGTCGGGTAACCGCGAAAAATCTCGACCTTCGTGCTCTTGCATCGGCTGGCGACCCAGGGTCAGAGAAAGTTCCATGGCACTTTAAGTTGCTGGTCGTTGCGCTCGTTATTTATTTAAGTTGGCGAATAGTGTCGTTGTTTATATGACTTCCGTAGAGTTGGTGAGGTTGCGGGCTGTAGCGCAGCTTGGTTAGCGCGCTTGTCTGGGGGACAAGAGGTCGTGGGTTCAAATCCCGCCAGCCCGACAAGTCTGTGTTTTACATTTTAAAATTAATTTATTAGAAAAAGGGGAATAATGAAATTAGCAGATCGTTTGAATCGTTTAGGTACAGAGACTGCATTCGCTGTTGCAGCAACTGCGGCTGATTGGGTTTCAAAAGGCAATGAAGTTTTTCCATTTCACCTTGGTGATTTAAACCTTGCGACGCCCGAAAATATTTCAGTGGCAATGCAACGAGCAGTTGTTGAAGGTAAAACGGGTTACTGCCCGAACGCAGGTATCGCGCCATTGCGTGCGGCACTAGCCGAGAGTCTTGGTCGACAACGCAATGTGTCGTTTTCGGCAGAAAACATTGCGGTTCAACCCGGCGGCAAACCAGTAATTGGCAAGTTTTTACGAAGTGTGATGAACCCTGGTGATGAAGTGTTATATCCAAATCCAGGTTTTCCGATTTATGAAAGTCAAATCGAATTCAACGATGGCGTTGCTGTGCCATACCGGTATCTAGATACCGAGAATGGTTTTCAAATTGATTTAGATTACTTGGCTTCGAAAATTAATTCGAAAACGAAAGCACTGATTCTTAACGATCAACAAAACCCGCTGGCAGCTGAGATGACAGATACTGAGCGTCAAGCACTTGCAGACTTGGCAATCAAACACAATCTTTGGGTTCTATCTGATGAGGCTTACTTCGACATCAGATATGCCGGCGAAAGCAAGAGCATTGTTTCGCTGCCAGGGATGCTAGAGCGCACCGTGATCTTGTACACATTTTCGAAAAAGTTTGCAATGACTGGTTGGCGACTTGGTGCAGCAATCGGCCCGAAAGATCTCGTCGATCGAATTTCGAAATTGAACACTAACGAAGAGAGTTGTACAGCGCAGTTTGTGCA
>JAPKZT010000193.1 GCA_026393655.1 Actinomycetota bacterium
CGTCGCTGATTTGTTGGCGCGAATAGTCATTGCACTTGCGTAACCCGAAGTTGCGGCGTCAATACCGGTATTGCGCGCTTCAAAACCCGAATGACGCCACGGCAGCCACGGTGTTTGCTCAGCGATATGGCGCACAAAACGCTGCCCAGAAAATTCACGATCAGGTCGCAATTGCGAAGTTGGCAAAGTTATTTGATGTTCAGCGAATGTTTCATGCTCTGCTGGTGCGCCGATCTCGATGACTTCGAGATTGTCTGAGCTCTCAAGTACGCGGTGACGAATCTCAGGAGGTTGCAAAACACAATCACCAGCATTCATCACGAAAGGCTCGCCTTGATCTTCGTACACGACTCGCACCCAGCCGCTCTTGCAATAAATCATCTGAAACTTAATGCGGTGATAGTGCACGTAATCGGGCACTGGCCCACCATTTGGAATATGAATATGCGAAGCGATGAACACACCGCCCAAGCGACTGGGTATCAAATCTCGATAGCGCATGCCTGCGCGGCCAATAGTCCACGACGCGTCACTAGTTAGCGGTGTAACAACGAGCGACTCGCGCAACTCGGGCAATTCGACACCGATATTCGGGTTGATGATCTCGATTGTTGTGCCATTGGGGGCTTGCAAAGTTTGCGCGTCGCGATCTGCTGAATGCAAACGCAAAACAATATCCTTGCCCGAACCCCCAGTACGCAAACACAATCGAATGCCGTAGCCACTGACAATTGCCATATTTGGATTATCTGCAGGCGTGATCATCTCGATGCGAAAACCGAGTTGTTCAACAAAAAAACTTAAAGTTTGATCTAACTCTGGGCATGGCACGACAACTTCGGCAACATTGCTTGTAGCCAAAGTTTGTGCAAAGTTTGTATTCACATCCCCAACGCTACTTAGCGATTTCGGCTACTCGCCAACTTGGCCATCTATTGATTCACGAAGCAAATCTGCATGACCGTTATGTCGCGCATACTCTTCGATCATGTGCACGAGAATCCAACGCAAAGATAGTGACTCACCACTTGGCCAAGTGCATTTTGCGAGTTGATCAAGTGGACCCGTTTCAAGTGCTGACGAAACATTCAAACGCGAAAGTGCACAGGCATCGTGCCAAAGTTTTAGCAATTGTTCTGGAGCATCTCCAGCGGCCGAGTTCCAATCCCAGTCGCGGTCTTGCGACCAATCAACTTCACGCCACGGCGAGAGTTTTTCGCGACCCAACAACCAATCCGAAAACCAATGATTCTCTACATATGCCATATGCTTCAAAATTCCGCCGAGAGTAATTGACGACGCCGCAATTTTCTTTTGCATATCATTCGCACTCAATGATCGGCACTTCCATTCAAGGGTTGCTCGCTGAAAATCTAGAAAACCAACGAGTGTTGCCAATTCATCGCTCGCAAATGGCGGCTCAGGTCGACCTTGATCGTCGATACTTTTCATCAAAAATTAGTTCACTTAAAATTAATGAACATCAAAGCGATAAACATTGGTGTCGCGCTCGACAAACCCAAGTCGTTTATAAAGTTTGTTTGCCGCCTCGCGTGACGGTCGCGAAGTGAGGTCGACAGTTTTTGCACCACGACGCTTCGCTTCTGCAATCGCAGCGAGGTTCAGTGCCTCGCCGACACCATGACCACGCGCTGATGAATCAACAACCACATCTTCGATCCATGCACGCATCGCCGTCGGAATTCGAAAAATCGCGAGAGTCAACAAACCAACAATCTGGTTATCCACACGGGCAATAAACATCAAAGTGGATTCTGAGTTAACAATTTCTGCCAATTCGTTATTTGTCATCGGTTTTGCCGATGAAGAGAGTTGCGGAATCAAGCGATGACATGCCGCGAGTAATTCTTCGCTTACATGGGTGGCGATTTCCACAGGCACTGGTGAAGCCATGGCAAACAGCGTATCTGTATTGCACAGGTTGGCTGAGATTTTAGATAGCGTCATAACAAATGTCCGCGATTGATCATGTTCGTTGGTTGTCGAAGCCGACACTTAAAAATCCAACTTTCGTTGCAGCGTTCACTGGATGGAATGATGCTGGTGATGCCGCATCAAATGCAGTAAATAATCTTGTTCAAGGATGGGGCGCAACACCACTTGCAACGATTGACCCAGAGCCATTTACTGATTACAGCAAAGACCGACCACATGTGCGGCTTCAAGATGGCACGAAACGAAAAATTGTTTGGCCAACTGTCGGTCTTTGGCACGTCGCTGGTGCGGGCGGCGACATAATCCTCGCACTTGGTCCAGAGCCAAGTCTTAGGTGGAAACTTTTTTCGAAACAAATTCTTTCAATCGCCGAAAAGTTTGATGCGTCAATGTTTTTGACACTCGGCTCATTACTTGCTGATGTTCCACACAGCAGGCCTGTGCAAATAATTGGCACAGCAATTGACAGTGATCTAATTGACAGATTTAATTTGCAGCGCTCTCGATATGAGGGTCCAACAGGAATTGTCGGTATCTTGCACGACACATGCGATGAAGGCTCAATCCCTTCGGCTTCACTTTGGGCCGCCGTTCCTGCTTATGCATCGCATGTTCCATCGCCGAAAGCATCGTTAGCACTCATGCGACGAGCGTGCGAAATAATTGGAACTCCTGCACCACTTGCAACCGTGATGAACTTAATTGAAAGATACGAAGAGCAAGTTGACTCGTTGGTGCAAGATGATGACGATCTAGTTTCTTATGTTGAAAGACTTGAAACAATGACCGATAACGGTATGAGCATTGACGATGAAGTTGACGATAGTCAATTGCAATTTGATTTCGCAGGCGACTCAGATGAGCCAGCTGACTCAGGCAATTTGATGGATGAAGTCGAACAGTTTCTCCGCGAGCAAAACGGCAACTAATCAGCTACCCCACTTGATTTAACTGGCGTCGATAATTTCGACGCGCAGGCGCTTGTTGCCCTTGCCTTTGCTCTCAGTTTTAAGAACTTTCATTTGGCCGACCTCAGATGTTGAGCGCACATGTGTGCCGCCGTCGGCTTGCTTGTCAAGACCAACAATGTCGACTACGCGAATTTCCTTAACAGTTTCTGGGATCATGTTGACTTTTGTGCGAATTAAATCTGCGTCAGAAATCGCCGTGTCACGTGGCAAAAAACTTACGGTGATCGGGTAATTCGCGGCAAGTGCATCATTAACTAAAGATTCAACAGTCTGTGCGAAACCATCCGGAAGTGGATCAAATTCAAAATCCATCCGAGCACTTAGTGGCTCCATATTTCCGCCTGTGACCGGCACTTGCCATTGATTCCAGATAACTCCACACAGCACATGCATTGCCGTATGCGTTCGCATTAATTTATGCCGACGATCCCAATCGACTTGGCCATGCACTGTGTCCCCAACAACGAAATTATTGCCAGATTCAAGTGTGTGCCACACGGTTAAACCTTCTTTGCGAACGTCAGTTACACGCGCACCAGAGATCTCACCTGTGTCGTTGGGTTGACCGCCACCGGTCGGATAAAAAATAGTCCGATCCAATGCAATCGCGTTCTCCCGAACCTCGACTACTTTGGCATCGAATTCTTTTAAATACGCGTCAACTAAATAAAGCAGTTCTGTTGACATCACTGCAACTTTAGACTGACGAGTTACCGCAACTGACTAATTAACGCAACTCGTTAGTTGCGCGACTTAGTAGTCGTCCATTCCTCCGCCTGGCATTGCTGGCGCACTTTCTTCTGGCTTGTCAGCAATGACGGCTTCGGTGGTTAAGAACAGTGCCGCAATTGATGCCGCGTTCTGCAATGCAGAGCGCGTTACTTTTGCCGCGTCGATGACTCCGAGTTTTACAAGATCGGTATATTCGCCGTTAGCAGCATTGAAGCCTTCGTTGCCCTTCATGCTCTTTACTTTTTCAACAACGACTCCGCCTTCTAGACCGGCGTTTTCGGCAATTTGCTTAAGGGGCGCGGACAACGAACGTGCAACCATTCGCGCACCAGTTGCTTCGTCACCTTCAAGTTTTGCCATTACTTTTTCAACAGCCTCTTGCGCACGAAGCAATGCAACGCCGCCGCCAGGCACAACACCTTCTTCGATCGCTGCTTTTGTAGTGCTTACAGCGTCTTCGATGCGATGCTTCTTTTCTTTGAGTTCAACTTCTGTTGCCGCGCCAACTTTGAGAACTGCAACACCGCCAGATAATTTGGCGAGACGCTCTTGAAGCTTCTCGCGATCGTAATCACTGTCGGTGTTATCAATTTCAGTTTTGATCTGGCTGATTCGGCCTTTAATGTCTGCCTCTGGTCCTGAACCTTCAATGATTGTTGTCTCATCTTTTGTGATGACAACTTTCTTGGCGCTACCAAGAAGATCCATTGTTGCGTTCTCAAGTTTGAGACCAACTTCTTCGCTGATTACTTGGCCACCAGTGAGAATTGCGATGTCTTGCAACATTGCCTTTCGACGATCGCCGAAGCCTGGTGCTTTAACAGCAACGCTCTTGAAAGTGCCACGAATTTTGTTTACAACTAGCGTTGCCAAAGCTTCGCCTTCGATGTCTTCGGCAATAATCACGAGTGGTCGTCCACCTTGCATAACTTTTTCAAGAATTGGCAACATGTCACGCACTGCAGTGATCTTGTTTGCGACAAGCAAAATGTATGGATTATCAAGCGATGCTTCCATGCGATCAGTATCAGTTGCGAAATACGGTGAGATGTAACCCTTATCAAAGCGCATTCCTTCGACAAGATCCATCTCCATGCCGAATGTTTGGCTCTCTTCAACGGTGATCACGCCGTCTTTGCCGACTTTGTCGATCGCTTCAGAAATCATTTGACCAATTTCTGTATCGGCTGCCGAGATAGATGCAACTTGAGCGATTTGCTCTTTGCTGTCAACAACTTTTGCGAGAGCTTTGATGCTGGCAACAGCAGCTTCAACAGCTGCCTCAATGCCACGCTTCATACTCATTGGGTTGGCTCCGGCAGCAACGTTGCGTAAACCTTCGTGCACCATGCTCCACGCGAGAACAGTTGCTGTTGTTGTTCCGTCACCGGCAACGTCATCAGTCTTTTTCGCGACTTCTTTAACGAGTTCTGCACCAATCCGCTCGTACGGGTCTTCGAGTTCGATTTCTTTAGCAATAGACACACCATCGTTTGTGATTGTTGGTGCTCCCCACTTCTTGCTGAGTACGACGTTGCGACCTTTTGGTCCGAGCGTGACACGCACAGCGTCGGCAAGTTTGTTCATTCCTGCTTCGAGTCCGCGTCGGGCTTCCTCGTCAAATGCAATGAGCTTGGCCATGTTCTTATCCTCCGTTTGGGTCCTGAATTTCAGGGTTTGTGACTGCAGTTTTTAGAATTAGCACTCTATCTACGAGACTGCTAAATCAACACTCGGATACCAGCAGCACGCCAGTAAAGCCATATTTTCAAACCAGATTATTCGCCCCCAGCAACAGCTGGAATAATAGACACGGTCTGCCCAGTGGCGATTTTCGTTTCAAGGCCTTGCATATATCTCACATCATCATCGGCGACAAATATATTTACAAACTTGTGAAGATTACCGTCACTGTCAAGCAATCGATCCGAGAAACCTGGATGGGCCGCATTCAATGCTTTAAGAATTTCGCCAAGTGTTGAGCCTTCAACTTGAACTGTTGAGACCCCGCCTGAAAGTGGACGCAATGTTGTTGGGATTCTTACGGTTACTGTCATTTGATGAACGCTATCTGTAAATTTGGAAAACCTTGGCAACGCTTAAGTTGTGCGCTGTGAAATAAATTCTGCGAGTTCAATTAGCAAATCTCTTGCGGATTGTGTGATCGGCGCTTGCTTAACGCCCGCAATAGCCTCGGCAGTCAGGGCACTTATTTTTGCCTCAAGCGCAACTAAAGCTCCAGTTTGTTTGATCACCTCTTGAATATTGCCGACGTCTTGATCGCTGATATCTACAGAGCCGACTAGATCGAGAACTTTTCTCTGAACAGAATCTGCGCGCTCAAATGCCATTGCCAGGAGCGGTGTTGGCTTGCCCTCTCTGAGATCATCACCAACTGGTTTGCCCGTCGAATTTTTGTCGCTATCTGCGAAATCAAACGCACCGAGAACATCATCACGCATTTGAAATGCATCGCCGAGTGGCAGACCATATTTTGATAACGCGGGCAATAATTTGCTAACCGATGCTGGCGCAGCGAGAGTTGCGCCCAGATGCAACGGGCGCTCAATCGTGTATTTGCCACTCTTATAGCGACTAACTCGTTCGGCTTTGACCAATCGTCGCTCGCGTTGCGCCGAACCGAGCAAATCTAGATACTGGCCGATATTTAATTCAACACGCATTTCGTTCCAAATTTTTGCGACATCATTATTTGCAATATCTATTAATTGATCGGCATAAACAAAAGCCAAATCGCCAATTAAAACTGCAGCACCTTCACCAAATCGTCTTGCTTCACTTGCCCACGAGTTATCTTTATGAGTTTTCGTGTATCGCGCATGACTTGTTGGCTCACCACGACGAGTTTGCGAACCATCAATTACATCGTCATGCAACAATGCTGATGCGTGAAGCAGTTCAAGTGCAGCTTGCGCATCAACTAACTTCGCTGAGTTCTCATCGCCACCAGCACCAACAAATCCCAAATAACAAAATGCGGGTCGCAGTCGCTTGCCACCGGCGCGAACTAGCCGACTAATTTCATCTAGTGGCAGCGCTAGGTCGGCGTCAACAGACTTCCATCGAATTGTCTCTGAGTTTAAAAATTCGCCCAAGCGAGCATCAACGCGGATTGCAATATCTTTAAGCCAACTCGGCGGATGCGACGACACAATAAAATGCTACGCCGAGTTACTCTTGCGCAAGACCTTTGACAACTTCTTCGATTTTGAGTTTTGCATTACCGATTCGATCACGGCACAACTCAATTAGTTGAGATGCCCGTTGCACATGAGTCGCCAACTTGTCAACATCAACATCGTTCTCTTCAAGTTCAGCCAGAATCGACTCAAGTTCTTCTAGAGCCTGCGCATAGCCAATCGTCTCATCACTTTTGCTTTTTGCCATTTGGTTTACCTTTCGTTGAAATTTCTTGAACAGTGCTCGTTGCCGACCCGTTCGCAAAAGTCGTAACTAGTTTGTCACCGGCTTTGAGTTTTGTTGCATCTTGAACAACGCCACCTATGGCATTGCGAGTGATACTCCAACCGCGGGCCATGGTGTTGACTGGGTCGAGCAATCGCAGACGATCTGCCAATGCATTCAATGAACTTTTTTCTAGACGCAAAATCTCGGCCGGGCGATGTTTGATGCGTTGCGCCGTCATTGCTAATCGTTTACTCGCACCAGCAAGTGCATCTAAAACTTTGCTGCTAATTTGATTTGCTCGCTCGGTTAACTGACTCGAGGATGTCTCGAGTTCTCGCATCGCTAATGTAGCCACGCCAGCCCACGCTTCTTCTGTGGCGTCAACAAATTCTCTAACTTGTTCAATCAC
>JAPKZT010000060.1 GCA_026393655.1 Actinomycetota bacterium
CATCACTCAGTTTCTTTGTCCGTAAGCGCAAACCAGATGCTCCGTCGCAAACGACGCACACGGTGCCGCAACAACTTAGTCGAGACGATTTTTTCTCCGCAGAAAAACCATGGTTACTTGCTGTGTTCACTTCTTCGACATGTGATGCATGTCAAGATGTTGCAACTAAGGCAAAAGTCCTTGTCAGTCAAGATGTCGCCGTACAAATAATTGAATTTCAAGAAATGCCAGACCTGCATGCGCGATATTCAATTGATGCAGTACCGACGACAGTTATTGCCGATCATCGTGGAGTGGTGCAATATGGGGTGCTCGGACCAGTAACCGCAACAGATTTATGGGCAGCGATGGCTCGTTGCCGTGACCCGAAAAGTTCAACAGAACTTTGCTAACTAATTAAAAAGAGTTTTTAACCTAGTTCTGTTCGGGTTTTTCGCTTGACTTGATTGCTCCTGGCGATGGCTCAACGATTTGTGGTCGACCCAAGCCCTGCTGCACAAGTTTTGCAACTGCTGCTCCGTCGATTGTCTCTTGTTCAAGTAGTGCTTGCGCAACAAGGTCTAACCCAGGACGGTTTTTTTCAATGAGTAATCTCGCCCGACTTTCTTGTTCGCGCAGAATCAGACCGATTTCAGAATCAATCATTCGTGCAGTCTCGTCTGAGTACTCGCGACCGCTAGTCATCAGATCTTCACCAAGAAACACTTGTTGCTGACCACTCCAGGCCATTGGACCAACCGCATCGCTCATTCCCCATTCGCGAACCATGCGTCGTGCAATTGAAGTTGCTTGTTCAAGGTCGTTGGCGGCACCGCTATTGAGATGGCCAAACACGATCATTTCTGCAACACGACCACCCATTGCTTTGCAGATCATGTCTTGAAAGTATTCACGCGAATAAGTGTGACGTTCTTCTGGCAATGTCCATGTGATTCCGAGAGCCATTCCACGAGGCAAGATTGTTACTTTATGTAGTGGATCGCTATTTGGCAAAACAGTAGCCAACACGGCATGTCCGCCTTCGTGATATGCAGTTGCGCGCTTTTCTTCGGCATTGAGAATCAGACTCTCTCGGCGTGCGCCCATGATCACGCGATCACGAGCATTTTCGAAATCGATGTGCTCAATTATTTTTGAACCGCGGCGCACAGCAAGCAGCGCCGCTTCGTTGATTAGGTTTGCAAGATCTGCGCCGCTCATGCCGGGTGTTGCCTTGGCCATCGTTTCTAGAACGACGTCAGAACCCATCCGCTTTCCTTTTGAATGCACATTGAGAATCGCTAAACGCTCTTCGTATTCCGGCAACGGCATTGTTACTTGGCGGTCAAATCGACCAGGGCGAAGTAGTGCCGCATCTAAAATGTCAGGACGGTTAGTTGCCGCCATCACGATTACGCCTTCGGTTGTTTCAAAGCCGTCCATTTCGGCAAGCAACTGATTAAGTGTTTGCTCTCGCTCATCATGTCCGCCACCTAGACCTGCGCCACGCTTGCGACCGATTGAGTCAATCTCGTCAACGAAAATAATTGCTCGCCCCATTTTGCGCGCCTGCTGAAACAGGTCGCGCACGCGGCTTGCGCCAACGCCAACGAACATCTCCATGAAGTCTGAACCCGTGACAGACAAAAAGCCAACACCAGCTTCGCCAGCAACTGCTCGGGCGAACAAAGTTTTACCCGTGCCAGGAGGGCCAACTAATAGCACGCCTTTTGGCACACGTGCTCCGATTTCTTTGAAACTCTCCGGCATCTTTAAAAAATCGACAACTTCTTTAATCTCTTGCTTCACGCCGTCATACCCAGCCACGTCAGCAAAAGTTGTCGCTGGTTTATCTGCGTTGTAATTTTTTGCGCGACTGCGACCAATTGACATGATGCTGCCTGCTTGGCCCATTGCGCGTCGTTGCATCCAAAAGAAAAAGCCCATGATCAGAATGAATGGCAGTAACAGCGGAATCAAATTCGTAAAAAAGTTGCCCTGAGGAGTTGAATAGTCGTAATCGACACCCTTTTCTTTTAACAAGGTTTCGTCGCTGGCCGAAAGGGCGACTGCGCCGGTCGTTGTGAATTCGCCTCCGTCTTTAAGCTTTCCGCTGATCACGTTTGAAAGGTTGTTGATTTTGATACTTGTTACTTGGTTTTCTTTGACTCGAACTAAGAATTCGGTATAACTGAGTTTGACTGCTTGCGATGTTGGCCAAATTCGAGGACCTGCGATAAGTAGAACGACAACCGCGACGATCGCCCATGTCGCCCAGCGCGGCATGCCTGACTTCTCGCCATCTTTTTTTGGGCCAGTCGAGTTGGACGATTTATTGTTCGAATTTTTGCTAGAGCTAATGCCAATGAACGACCCAAATTTGTTTTTAGATTTTTTTCCCGACGAATTTGGACGCTTTGAAGACGATGGCTTTGATGGTGGTGGTGGCGGGGGAAGTTTGGTCACGAATTCAATGATACGACCAGCCTGTATCACCAAGCACAGCCGAGTGTTTGATAGACGGTGTATTTCGTGCTGTGTTTCGCAGTGTGTCTCGCGGTGTGTCGGATAACTCGCAGTCGTTAGGTAATCCACCGTGTCTGAGTGTCAATGAATTACCGTATGTATATGGCTCGGCGATGTTCTCGTTCTACTTGTAACGAAGTCGCCACAATTACATTGACTTATCAATACAGTCGTGCCTTGATTTGGGTTGATGATTTAACGCAGGATCGTGACCCGCATGCTTACGACTTATGTGAACGGCACGGCGCACGAATCAGTGCACCGTCTGGTTGGCGTCTTGAAGATCGTCGCAGCCGCTTTCAAGTTGTGACACCAAATCGCCTAGCGGGATGAGTCAGTCTCCATGGGCTCCGCCCTATGGGCAAGAGCCGATGAGCGGTGAAAGTCAACTAGAACAACAGAGTCAACTAGTTACAAAAAAATTCTCGGTCCGCGCAATTCTTGGTATTTGGACGGCAAGTTATGCGATTGCAATTCTTCTGACGACACTAGTTTTGGCTTCAACGGGAAACATTGGCGAGAAGGTTGTTGAACCAAATTGGTTTCTAGGCGTTTCTGCGGTTTCGTTGTGGGGGCCTTTCATCTTGGGGTTGAGCATTGCATCGCGGCGCGTTGGCAGCGGAAGTTTTGTCAAAGATTATTTCTTGAGTTTTCGATTAATTGATTTACTGGGTATTCCGATAGGTGTATTAAGTCAAGTGTTTCTCGTCGGAATAGTGACTTGGCCATTTCATCTTTTGTTTCCAGAAAAATTTGATCCAAAAAATGTTGAGAAGCGAGCTCGTGATCTGTTCGATAACGCACATGGCATCTGGCTAGTCGTTCTTGTGATTGTCGTCGTATTTGGCGCACCGATAGTCGAAGAATTGGTTTATCGGGGATTAATTCAGGGACATTTGCGCGGGTCAATCAATGAAATCGCTGCGCTATTTATGACTGCGGTTTGGTTTGCTGGTATTCATTTACAAATTGTCGAGTTTCCTGGATTATTGGCATTTGCAATTGTGCTCGGCAGTTGCTTTCATTTCACAAAACGACTGGGGATGTCAGTAGTTGCGCACATCGCGTTTAATGCAACAGGGCTAATCCTCGTCGCGTTACTTTAAAAACTAGTGCTTTAAAACTAGTGCTTTAAAAACTAGAACTTTAAAACAAGCTCTCCGAAAGAAATAGTAGAGTTTTGAAGTAATGAAGATTAAGAGCATCGCAAGTTGGAGTCATCAGCAGGTTATTTCGGCGTTAATTGTTGGTGGTCTGACGTTGATGCTGTTCTTGACATTGCAGCCAGAATTAATTTTCGCAAACAACACACCAACGGGTGGTGACATGGGTGCTCATGTCTATGGCCCCGCATTCTTGCGAGATTTTTTGTTGCCGCACTTTCGTTTAAATGGATGGAGTAACGACTGGTATGCGGGTTTTCCGATGTATCGGTTCTACATGTTGATCCCGGCTTTATTGGTACTAGTTGTTGATTTAATCGCACCGTATGGCGTTGCTCTGAAAATGATTGCGGTAATCGGCATTTTGACTTTGCCCGTCTGCACATGGCTATTTGGAAAGTTTTCTCGGTTGTTATTTCCGATTCCGGAGATTCTGGCTCTGGCTTCGGTTGTTTTTTTATATGACGAAAGTTTTACGATCTATGGCGGAAACATTGCGTCGACAATGGCTGGCGAGTTTTCTTTCTCGATAGCGCTTTCACTCGCGGTGCTGGCATTTGGATTGTTTATTCGATCGATGAACGAAGGTCGTGGTCACATGATCACGGCTTGTGTGCTGGCGCTAAGCGCGCTATCTCACGGAATCGTTTTGCTTTTTGTTTTCGGTGGCGTTGCACTAATTGCAATTTTGTGGCAAGCGCTAAATACCGGCCGCCGAATTTTGAATTCGGCAAGTTTGATTATTGGAACGGCAATTTTGTTGTCTGCTTTTTGGGTGGTTCCGTTTTTGACGAGTCATGCGTATATGACGGATATGAAATACGAACCTCGTCCGAGTGGCACAGCCGACTCGTTTTGGAAGATGTTTTTCCCATTGCCGCTTTATTGGAATATTTTCATCACATTGTTTGCAATCGTCGGATTCGTCGCTTGCATTTTGCGACGCAATCGAGTCGGTATCTGGATGGGCGTTTATTGCGCAGCCCTCGTAATCGGCGTGTTTGTAAGTCGTGGCGGTCTACCAATCATCGGAATGTTATGGAACCCAAGACTGTTGCCGTTTCTTTATTTGCTTCGCTACATGCTGATGATGATCGGACTATATGAACTCGTCGTCGGTCTCTGGCGTGTCTTTGAGTTGCTTCGTGTTGCAAAAATTGCAATGGCTAAAGAAAGTTATGAGGCGGTGGTTCCTGTTGTCTCGCTACGAAACATTGCTCAGTTCAATATGTGGTGGGCAACCGCAATGGCGATATTAGTAGTCGGCGTAATTGGCTTTAGATTTCAAGAGCTCCCGTTCGGAAAACTTGTTGCAGATTCTGCAGGGGCAATGCAATACAAGTGGGGGCCGATATCGACTAAAGCATCAAACGATGGTTTTGTCGATGGTTGGGCACGATGGAACTTCACCGGCTACGAAGGCAAGAGTGCTTATTCCGAGTATCACGATCTTGTCGAAACAATGAAGTCGCTAGGCAACGACACTGCGCATGGTTGTGGTCGCGCACTTTGGGAGAGTAGCGGAGAATTAAATAAATATGGCACGACGATGTCGTTGATGCTGTTGCCACATTGGACAAAAGGTTGTATCGGGTCGATGGAAGGTTTGAATTTCGAAGCGTCTGGGACGACCCCTTATCACTTCATTACTTCTGCAGCAATGTCAAAGCAAAGCAGTAATCCAGTTCGCGAGTTACGTTACGACAATAATGACGCTGGTCTTGGTGTTCGATATATGCAAGAACTTGGCGTCAAATATTTTTTGGCGTTTACAAAAGAAGCAGTTGCTCAAGCCAGCCTGCAAGCAGCACTTGTTGAAGTGAAACGAAGTGGGCCGTGGGTTATTTATCAAGTTAGCAATAGCGATTTGGTTGTTCCACTCAAAGTGCAACCAGTGATCGTCAACAGTAGAGCTGGTGATGTAAAAGAACGCTGGTTAGAAATTGGTACAAGTTGGTTTCAGCATCCTGAAGATTGGTCAGCGGTGCCAGTTGAAAAAGGATTAGACACTTGGCAACGAGTTGATGTGGCTGTTGATCTGAGTCGTCGTGACGGCGCGCCGGGTGTAGCAAGTCGGCGAGTTGATATTGTCACCCCGACTAAAGCAATAGATATAGTCGAAACAAAACCAACAAAAGTTACGAATTTTGTGCTTGAAGATTCGGCGATTTCATTTAGCGTTGACCAGATCGGTCAACCAATTCTTGTGCGGATGAGTTACTTTCCGAATTGGAAAGTTTCTGGGGCGAAAGGACCATTTCGTGTTGCGCCAAACATGATGGTGGTAGTGCCAACGCAGAAAGATGTTCGTTTACATTATGGCTATACAAAGTTAGATATTTTTGCCTACGTATTAACGGCAATCGGTATCGCAGTTATGTTCATGCGATCGCGACGTCGAATTAACGCACGAATTATTGAGGCTGCAATCAACTAGCATTGCGGGTCGTGCCAAACTTAGAAGCAATCGTCAAGGCTTATGACATTCGGGGTACCGTGCCCGACCAACTTGATGCAACTTCGACCCACGCGCTTGGCGTGGCGTTCGCGAAATTTTCTGATGCGAAGACGATCGTCGTCGCACACGACATGCGCCCGAGTGGCCCAGATCTTGTTGAAGCATTTCAGAGGGGGTTAACCGAGCAGGGCGTTGATGTAATCAACCTTGGTTTGGCAAGTACTGACTTGCTGTATTTCGCCTCAGGAGTACTTGACGCGCCAGGCGCAATGTTTACCGCATCACATAATCCTGCGCAATATAACGGCATCAAGTGTTGCCTTTCGGGTGCGCGATCTATCGGTATTGATAATGGTCTGCGCGAGATGAAGGCGATCGCTCAAGACGTTTTAGATGGCAAAGGGCCGGCAAGTGCAAAAAAACTTGGTGAAGTGACCCATAAAAATATGCTTGCAGAATTCGTTGATCATGTCGTGAGTTTTATTGATACAAAGTCACTTCGCAAATTAAAGATCGTCGCCGATACCGCTAATGGGATGGGTGGTCTTGTTGCACCAGCAGTTTTCGATCGCCTCAGCGAATTTGAACTTGAGGTGATGTACGGAGAACTCGACGGCACATTTCCGAATCATCCTGCCGACCCAATTCAGCCAGCCAACCAGCGCGACCTTCAGGCGCGAGTGATCTCAGGCAAGTTTGATGTGGGTTTGGCATTTGACGGCGACGCCGACCGTGTTTTTTTGGTGGACGAATTGGGCAGAAGCGTTTCGGGTAGCACGACAACAGCGCTGCTGGCATCGGTTTTTTTGCGCGAAAATCCAAACGCAACAATTTTGTACAACTTGATTTGTTCACGAATCGTGCCTGAGACGATTACCCAGATGGGGGGCAAACCGATTCGCACCAAAAATGGCCACAGTTATATGAAGCAAGTGATGGCTCAAACGGGCGCAGTTTTTGCAGGTGAGCATTCGGGGCATTATTACTTTGCTGATAACTATCGAGCCGATAGCGGTCTGATTGCGACGATGGTCGTACTTGGTGAAATGAGTCGAACAGGTAAAACGCTCTCAGAGTTGCGAGCACCATTCGAGAAGTATGCAGGTAGCGGCGAAATCAATACGCAAGTCAATGATATTTCGGTAGTTATAGAACGAGTGACTAAGCAGTTTGCGTCTTATCCACAAGATCGTCTTGATGGGCTGACGGTTGATTGTGGATCGTGGTGGTTTAACGTGCGGTCTTCGAATACAGAGCCGTTGTTGCGATTGAATCTTGAGGCTGCAACGCGTGAAGAGTGTGACGAACATGTCGCTGAGTTATTGATGTTGATTACGGCATAAGTGTCGAAAGTGTTATCGTCTTAGCCGTGAGTATCAGTGAATTTTCGTTGAACCCTCGGTTGCTTGAAATTTTGGCATGTCCAAAAGATAAAGGAAGTTTGATTTATTACGAGGATGAACAGTTTCTCTATAACCCGCGTTTGCAGATGCGTTACGAAATTCGTAATGGCATTCCAGTAATGCTGGTTGATGAAGCAAAAACTGTGAATCAACTCGAACATGAGCGACTTGCCGACAAGGCTAAGCAACTTGGTCTCAAGCCAACTTTCTAATTAATACAAGTTAAAACAACAATAACTAATTACAAAACAAAATAAAATAAAACAAAATAAAACAAAATAAACTGGAGTAAAAATGTCATCGTCAAGTTTTGCTGAACGAAAAGATTACCGCGTTGCCGACCTTTCAATGGCGCCGTTTGGTCGCAAAGAAATTCATCTTGCTGAGCATGAGATGCCTGGCTTGCGGGCATTGCGTAAAGAGTTCGGTGCTTCAAAGCCGCTCAAGGGTGCGCGTATTTCTGGATCGTTACACATGACGATTCAAACTGCAGTTTTGATCGAAACGCTTGTTCAACTTGGCGCAGAAGTTCGTTGGGCTAGTTGCAATATTTTCTCGACCCAAGATCATGCGGCTGCCGCAGTTGTTGTTGGCCCAAATGGAACAGCAGAAAACCCGCAAGGCGTACCGGTTTACGCGTGGAAGGGTGAGACTCTTGAAGAATATTGGTGGGCGACTGATCAGATGATGACATGGCCCGACGGCGATGGCCCGAACATGATCCTTGATGATGGTGGTGACGCGACGATGTTGCTGCACAAGGGTGTTGAATACGAAAAGGCTGGCGCGGTTCCTGATCCGACGACGGCGTCTAATCCTGAACTTGCAATCGTTCTTGGTTTGTTGCAACGTGGTTTGAAATCCAGCCCATCGCGTTGGACAAAGATGTCGAAACTGATCAAAGGTGTCACCGAAGAGACAACAACTGGGGTCAAACGTCTTTACAAAATGGCACAAGACAAAGAACTTTTGTTTCCGGCGATCAATGTCAATGACAGCGTCACGAAAAGTAAGTTCGACAATCTTTATGGTTGCCGACACTCGTTGATCGACGCACTTAATCGCGCGACCGACGTGATGATTGCTGGCAAGATGGCTGTTGTTTGTGGATACGGCGATGTCGGCAAAGGATGTGCGCAAAGCCTTCGTGGTCAAGGTGCACGAGTTGTAGTAACCGAGATTAATCCGATTAACGCATTGCAGGCAGCGATGGAGGGTTACATAGTTAACACTCTTGAAAATGTTGTTGGTGTTGCGGATATTTTTGTGACAGCAACTGGCAACGAAGCGATCGTTACTGCAGAGCACATGGCGAAAATGAAGCACAATGCGATCGTTTGCAACATCGGTCACTTCGACAACGAAATTGATATGGCGGGTTTATCGCGCAGTGGTGCAACTCGAGACGAGTTAAAATCTGGCACTGATCTTTGGACATTCGCTGATGGACACGCTGTGATTGTTCTTGCCGAAGGACGACTTGTAAACCTTGGCTGCGCAACTGGTCACCCGAGTTTTGTGATGAGTTGCTCGTTTACTAATCAAGTTATTGCACAGATCGAGTTGTACAACAACACCAAAAATTATCCACTTGGTGTTTATGTGTTGCCAAAACATCTTGACGAAAAAGTTGCGTCATTGCACTTAGATGCACTTGGTGCAATTTTGACAAAACTTTCAGACGAACAATCTGAATATCTTGGCATTGAGCCAAGCGGTCCGTTCAAAGCAGAGCGATACCGCTATTAAATAGTATTTTTTCTTACCGCTAAGCGTGGTAAAAAAAAGTGCACTAGTGGCCCGACACCAAAAGCGAAGGCAAAAGTGGCAACATCAACTTGACCACCCAGTCGCCAGCCGGTAATCAGCACGATAACTTCAACGGCTGTTCGTCCCTTACGAATTGGAATGCCACGCTTGGCGAGGCCGGTCATTAAACCGTCGCGTGGCCCTGGCCCAAGTGCGCTGCCGATGTAAAGACCTGATCCAATTGCGACGACAACGATGCCAAACAATGCCATCGGAACTCGAATCAAGATATTTGACGGTTCAGGAATTATCCCCAATGCGATATCAGCGATCAATCCAATTTCAAGTGCATTAAGAATTGTGCCAATACCCGGCTTTTGCTTTAGGGGAATCCAAAGTAAGAGCAACAAAAAACCGGTGATCACAATAATTTTGCCAATTGAGATGCCAGTGTGTTTGGCGATGCCTTGATGAAACACATCCCATGGTGGTGCACCAATATTGGCGTTCATCTGCAGTGAGATGCCAACGCTAAATAGTGACAGGCCGAGTACGCAACGAACAAGTCGACGCCCAAGCCGATCGCGAAATTTAAGAGACTCTAAACCTTGCACCGTTGCAGACTAGTCGCTTACTGGTGTGCGACACCCTGTGGGCATAATTTGACTTTATGGCGATGATTACGATTTCAAGAACTAGCTTCACAGATTTTGCTGGCAGAGTGTTTGGTACGACATGTCCTGGGTGCCTACAAGTTTTTTCATCAGTTTGCAAAAATTGTTTAGAACAAATATCGCAAATTGAAAGTTCAGTTAGTTCGCCAAAGTTTCACAGTATTTATAGTGACGTTCGCCTTAAAATCGGCCCTGAAGTAAGCCGTGACGTTAGCGCTGAAATAATAGTCGCATTCGGCTATAGCAAAGTCGTTCGCCAGATGATACTGAGCATGAAATATCGCAACATGAGATCGTCGGTTGCGGTGCTTGGCGCCGCGCTCGCGCAACGAATAGTTCAAGAGACAGTAATTTCTCATCAAAAAATTGATTTGATTGCTTGGGCACCAACAACTGCCCGCCGAAAGTCAGAGCGCGGCCATGACCACGCTGAAATACTTGCGCGATTTGTCGCCAAAGAGTTGAAGGTTCCATGTCGAGGGGTATTGCGCCGTCTGACTGATCAACCGCAGACTGGTCGAACCCGACAACAGCGACTTATTGGGCCACGGTTTATATCTCGTCCAATAAATAATCAATGTGTCGTCGTGATTGACGACGTTGTTACAACTGGCACAACACTCAGGCGTGCGTCGCAAGCACTTTACGAAGGCGGGGCCGAACTGGTTATCTGCGCTGCGGTAGCATCTACTGTCTTATGGCAATCCTCGATCGAGTCCTGCGAGCTGGCGAAGGCAAGAAGGTCAAGGCCCTAGCCGAAATCGTGCCCGATATCAATGCCCTGGCGGCACAAATGTCGGCAATGAGCGAAGCAGAATTACGAGGCAAGACGGGCGAGTTCAAGTCTCGGCTTGACCGAGGCGAAACGCTTGAAGATTTGTTGATCGAGTCTTTTGCCGTGGTGCGCGAGGCGGCCACTCGCGTTATTGGTCAGCGACATTACGACGTTCAACTTATGGGTGGTGCTGCGTTGCATGCAGGCTGGGTTGCCGAAATGAAAACGGGTGAAGGTAAAACTCTTGTTTCAACTCTGCCGGCTTATCTAAATGGACTCTCGGGTAAGGGTGTTCATCAAATTACAACGAACGACTATTTGGCTCAACGAGATGCCGAGTGGATGGGACAAATACACAGGTGGCTTGGTTTGTCAGTTGGTCTAGTTATCTCTGGACGACGATCAAGTCCTACCGAGAAGCGCGCCGATTATGCGGCGGATATAACTTTCGGTACAAACAACGAATTTGGTTTTGACTATTTGCGTGACAATATGGCGGGCACTTTAGACGAAAAAGTTCAACGAGGTTTTAGTTTTGCAATCGTTGACGAAGTTGACTCAATTCTGATTGACGAAGCACGCACGCCGCTAATTATTTCTGGACGTGTTGCTGACGCGGCGAAGTTGTATTACAGATTTGCGTCAATCGTGCGCACGATGGTTCGCGATGTTGATTACGACGTTGAAGAAGATAAACGAATTGTTGTGCCGACTGAGATTGGTATTGAAAAAGTTGAGAAACAACTCGGCATCGATAATCTCTACGACGAAGTTCAGCAGAACTTTGTGCATCAGTTGCAAGTCGCGCTTAAAGCCTCAGTGCTTTACCATCGCGACAAGGACTACATCATTCAAGATGGCGAAATCAAAATTGTTGATGAGTTCACTGGTCGAATTCTCGAAGGTCGTCGATGGAGCGAAGGCATTCACCAGGCAGTTGAGGCCAAAGAAGGCGTAAAAATTAAAGAAGAGAATCAAACTTTGGCGACGATCACTTTGCAAAATTATTTCAGAATGTACGAAAAACTTTCTGGAATGACGGGTACTGCACAAACCGAGGCTGCAGAGTTGATGAACACTTACCACCTGCAAGTTGTGCCGATTCCGACGAATCGCGAAATGGTGCGTACTGACCAAGCAGATTTAATTTTTAAAACCGAAGTCGCGAAATTTGAGGCCGTAGTAAAAGACCTAGAAGAACGGCACGCCAAAGGTCAACCAGTTCTAGTCGGCACAATCAGCGTTGAAAAGAGTGAGCAGTTATCGCACAAGTTACAGCAGCGCGGTATTCCGCACGAAGTTTTGAACGCCAAACAACATACGCGCGAAGCCATGGTCGTAACTCAGGCTGGTCGACTTGGTGCGATCACTGTGGCGACGAACATGGCAGGTCGTGGTGTTGATATTTTGCTTGGCGGAAACCCCGATGGTCTTGCGCGTCAAGATGTTCTTAAAGAGGGGCACAGCCCAGAAACTTTGCTTGACGAGTTTGCATTGCCAGTTGCACTTGAAATGATGCCGCCAGATTTTATAACCGCTCGCGATAAAGCGCAGCAGCGATACCACGAGCTACTTGAAAAATATATCGAAAAGTGCAAAATTGAAGGCGATCAGGTTCGTGCACTTGGCGGCTTATATGTATTAGGCACCGAGCGCCATGAGAGTCGTCGAATCGATAATCAGTTACGCGGTCGTTCTGGTCGTCAAGGTGATCTTGGCGAGAGTCGTTTTTATCTGAGTCTTGATGATGAGTTGATGCGGCTATTTGCAACCGGTGCATTGTCTTGGGTTATGGGTCGTGCATTACCCGACGACGAAGCAATCGAAGCAAAAATGGTAACGAAGGCTATTGAGCGTGCGCAAACAACTGTTGAGCAACGAAACGGTGAAGTTCGTAAAAATGTTTTGAAATACGACGAAGTGATGAACGAGCAGCGCAAAGTTATTTATCAGCGCCGAGATCAGATTTTGCAAGGGCTCGATCTAAAAGCGGCCGCAATGGAGTATTTGGCTGAGGCCGTTGATGCTTTGATTGAAGCACATTGTGTGGCCGAAGTTGACGACGAATGGGATGTAACGGGTCTGGCTCTCGAACTTGTGACTTTCTGGCCAACAAAAATCGCCGCGGCGAATCTTGCTAGTTGCGATTCGACAGATGAGATGTACGACCTCGTGATGGCAGATGCAAGTGGTTTCTATGCACAGCGCGAGATCGAAATGGGCGAGTCTGTGATGCGAGAAGTTGAGCGTCAAGTGATGCTGCGAATCATTGATCAGCGTTGGCGAGAGCACCTAGAAGAGATGGATTATCTGCAAGAGGGCATCAACTTACGCGCAGTTGGTCAAAAAGATCCGCTTATCGAATGGCAACGCGAAGGTTTCGAGATGTTCGGTACTTTGATGAAGGGCATTGCTCAAGACTTTGTCAAATATGTGATGCATGTTCAAGTTGTTAATGACAGTTCGCCGTCAAGCACACTCAGCAATATTCAGCAAACATCTGACGAAAATGTTGATGACAAGCCGGCCTCAAGTACTAAATCCAACTCGAGCTCAAATGTCTTCGGCGCACCCGACTGGTCAAAAACTCCGCGCAACTCGCCATGTCCCTGTGGCTCAGGTAAAAAATACAAGATGTGTCACGGCCGCGCTAATTAACGCGAAGTAACGCCAATTAAAATCTCTAGCAACATCGCACATGAAAGATTTCTCCACAGAACTCGGCGAACTTCGTAAACGTGTAGGTGAAGCTGCAAAATATCTCAATGTAGAAACTTCTCGTGGATTATTGATCGAGTTAGAAGTTGAAGTTGCAAAACCAGACTTGTGGAACGATCAAGAACATGCGAAAAAAATTAACTCGCAATATGTTGCGGTTAAGTCAGATTTAGACGAGTTTGATCAACTATCAAACACGCTAGATGACTTGTTTGTGTTGCACGAACTCGCCCGAGAAGCAGATGACTCTTCGCAAGAGCCAGAACTAGACAGTGGTGTGTCTGCTTGTCGCTCGAAACTCGACCTACTTGAAATGCGCAGCATGTTCACTGGCGAGCATGATGGTTGCGATGCGATTTTGCAAATCAATGCCAAAGATGGCGGCGTTGATGCCCAAGACTGGAGTGAAATGTTGCTGCGAATGTATCGCAGGTGGGCAGAGTTAAAAAGTTTTGGTTTTGAAATCGGTGACATTTCGATCGGCACTGAAGCGGGCATTCTTTCGGCAGATGTGACGATTCGCGGAAGATATGTATATGGTCTTTTAACAAGCGAACGCGGCACGCATCGACTCGTGCGAATTAGTCCATTCGACAATCAAGGCAGGCGGCAAACGAGTTTTGCTCTCGTGCAGATTTGGCCGATTTTAGATCAAGCAGAACTTGAAATAAATGAAAGCGATATTCGTATGGAAGTATTTCGTGCTTCTGGTGCTGGCGGTCAGCACGTTAATAAAACTTCTTCGGCAGTTCGATTAATTCACGAGCCAACTGGGCTTGTTGCTTCGTCACAGCAAGAGCGAAGTCAATTACAAAATCGTGAGAGCGCATTAAAGCGACTTAAGGC
>JAPKZT010000235.1 GCA_026393655.1 Actinomycetota bacterium
CATATTGCATAAGTAAACGAACAAGAACAGTGTCAACAAGAACGGTGTCCATCCAAGACCATCACGTCCCATTGTTTGCATGATGATGTTGTTCTCAATGAACTCAACGCATACTTCGGCAAGGTTGCGCGTACCCTTTGGTGCGACTTTTGGATCTTTGCGCGCTGCTGAAAGAAATAAAAGTGTTCCGATGACCGCCGCGGCAACTGCAATCATTCCGACTTTGTTCAAACCAGGAACGACATCCTTCCAACGAAGCAGTTCGTTGATCGGCGGAAATTCAAACGAGAGAATACTGTTGATAATCATTTAGATGAGCTTTCGGTTTGCTGTGTTTGTTTAGACGGTGATGATTTAGAAGGTTTTGGTTTGAGTCCGGGAAACGCAAGTGACAAAGAAACATATCGCAATTCCCAAAATAAAAGACCAAGATGAGCAAAAATTATTGTTAATCCGAGAGGTAAAAGTTCGACCCATGTGAGATTGCGCACAACGAAGACTGCAACTGCCACTAGGGCTAGGCGCAGTAAATAGCCAAACAACATCGATGCCATCATAAATGCATACGAAATACGGGCCGTGTAGGCCACTAGAGCGGCAGCCAAGCCAAAATTACAGAACACAATTGCGAATGCATAGGCACATGAATACGCGCCGTTTGTGCCCCAAACAATTGCACAAACTCCAATCAAGATTGGAGCAACAACCAACCCGCGCTTAATGATGTCTCGCGCCAGAGCGGCTTCTGGGGCCGGGCCGGTGTCGCGCATCGACAAAATTGAAATTTTTGCGTTCGTGTCAAGCGCCATCATTTTGGACTTTTCAATTGGCTATTCTGCTTTTTAATATGACTCGTTGCGGCGTCGCGACGCTTAACTTCTTGAACCTGCATGTTGCCGTCATAGACGTACCACATGCGAACAAAACTTCCGAGCAGAGAAAAAACGCTGAGGGCGATCGTGAAAATTGGTCTTGTGCCGAGTGAATTATCCACGACTAAGCCAATTACGAGAAAAATGCCGACGCTCACAGAAACTTCGGCACCGCGACCTAGCGAGTCGTCGGATGAAGACGCACCACGCACGACCGGCTTACGAGTTGGTAAAAATTTCAACGCTGACCCTCAAAATCAATCGCTTTAGACGGAGTCGCCTAACGCTTGTGAATAAAGATACAAACTATACGCAATTGGGCGATTAACGCAAACTGACCCAGAATTAATTTTCAGGCTGTGTTTCAACTGGCGTTTCGGAATCGCTAACTGGCTGTATTTCGGCTGGCGGTTCGGGCTCAACAACCGACGGTGTTTCGGCTTGTGCTTTTGTTCTAAAAAACCGGCGCATTGAAAATCGATCGTTGGCCCTCGTGAACCAGACCATTAAAGCTACTAAAAACAAAAATGGCCAAAGACTTGCCGACCGCTCTGAGAGCGCAGGGTAGAGCACGAAAGCTGAGAGCAAGGCTGTCCACGACCAAAGAATTACAACGGCTCGACGGGGCCCGTGACCCAACTTAATGAGTCTGTGGTGCAGGTGCCCCGTATCGGCTGTGGCAAAACCGACACCGCTTCTTGTTCGACGGATAATCGCAAAAAGCACATCAATGATTGGTACGCCAAGTACAAGTAACGGGATTAACAGCGGCGCCAAAAAGAAATATGTCTGACCGCCATCTGATTTTATGTCGGGGCTTGCGCGACCACCGACAACACTTGTTGAAACTGCAATTAACAAACCAAGCAACAGCGCACCACTGTCGCCCATAAATATTTTCGCAGGATTGAAGTTGTATGGCAAAAACCCAAGACATATGCCGACAGTGATGATCGCGACCAATGGGCCGATGTTCGGTTCGCTAAGCAAACCGTTCATTCCGAGATGGCGGCTGTATATAAAAAATGCAGTGGCGGCAATCGCCACGATTCCGGCGGCGAGTCCATCGAGCCCGTCAATCAGATTTATTGCTTGTGTCATACCGAGCAACCACAAAACAGTAAACAGCGGTATCCAGTCTCTTGACAGCACAAACACATCTACGAACGGTGCGCGAAAATAAATCATCGTTACACCAAACCAAACGAGAGCAATGGCCGCAACGACGACACCTGTTACTTTCATCGGCGCAGAAACTTCATGAATGTCGTCAACAAACCCGAGCACAAAAATAATTAGACCGGCAATAATTACACCGATAAGTTCGGAGTTGTGACGAAACAGAGGCGCAAATCGATCCATCTGCCACGCGACGGCGATTGCAACAACGAGCGCTATGAAAAATGCAATGCCACCAACATCGGGTGTCGGCTCAGGGTGACTACGGCGTTCGTCGGGCGTCGCCATCCAACCGTATTGACGGGCAAACTTAGCTACTACTGGTGTTGTGATTGCGGTTACTGCGGCTGCAACACCGCCAACAAATAAATATCCAAAAAGGTCACTCATCTTTTATTTTGGTGCTATTTCTAAATGTTTGCATAAACCGGAAACTTCGCACACAGTTGAGCGACTTTGCCACGAACTTCTGCAATCTTCGCCGTATCGTTGCGATTTCGCAATGTCGTTGCAATATATTCTGCGATTAGTGGCATCTCGGCTTCGCGCATACCTTGTGTTGTTACCGACGGCGTGCCGATGCGCACACCACTGGTAACAAACGGGCTGCGTGGATCATTCGGAATCGCATTTTTATTTAATGTGATGCCTGCAGTATCTAAGACGAGTTGCGCTTCTTTGCCAGTTAACTCGGCATCAAACGGTTGCAAGTCGACAACCATCATGTGTGTATCTGTTCCGCCAGAAACAAGTCTGAACCCGTGATTTGCGAGCGCGGCTGCCAAAGCCGATGCATTCTTAACTATTTGATGGGCGTACTGACTAAAACTCGGTTGCAGTGCTTCATGAAACGCAACAGCCTTAGCCGCAATCGCATGCTCTAACGGCCCTCCTTGACTACCGGGGAAAACCGCTTTGTCGATAATCGGCGCAAGTTCGGCACGACACAAAATGCAACCGCCGCGTGGACCGCGCAAAGTTTTGTGCGTTGTAAATGTGACCACATCTGCAAATGGCACGGGGTTTGGATGTGCTCCACCCGCAACGAGTCCGGCAATATGTGCAATATCAAACATCATGTATGCGCCAACTTCGTCAGCGATTTTCTTAAACGGTTCTGGCTCAAGTCTGCGCGGGTAAGAAGTGGTACCTGCAACAATTAGTTTCGGCTTGTGTTCGATCGCAAGTTCGCGAATCTCATCGAAGTTCAACCGCTCATCGGTTGCGCCGACTTTAAAAGAATGAAACTTATACAAAATTCCACTTGCGTTGACTGGCGAACCGTGCGTCAAGTGCCCGCCATGATCGAGGCTCAAACCTAAAACTGTGTCACCCGGTTTAAGTAGGCCGAGATACACAGCCATGTTTGCACTTGCGCCAGAGTGAGGTTGAACATTTGCATGATCGGCGCCGAAAAGTTTTTTGACTCGTTCAATCGCAAGTGCCTCGACATCATCAACAACCGCGTTACCGCCGTAATAACGCTTCGTCGGATAACCCTCACTGTATTTATTTGTCAGCACCGAACCAGTTGCGGCCATTACGTCTGGTGACGCAAAGTTCTCACTGGCAATTAATTGCAAGCCAGTTGATTGTCTAACGCGCTCTTTTTCTAAAAGATCAAAAGTTGTTGTATCGCGGTTTGTTTCAGACGGCCAAGGCATTATTTGCTGCTTTCGTTTTGA
>JAPKZT010000277.1 GCA_026393655.1 Actinomycetota bacterium
ATTGAGTTCAACAGTTGTGTCGGCGGCAATCACGATGCATTGCTGGTCATGTCTCTGAGCAACTAAATCTGCTTTCGCTGCCGAAATTCGCTGTACATAAACAATTGGCGATTCGTTTTCAAATGGTGACTCATCAATATCTGGTGGGTCAATTACAAAACTAAAGTTCAGTTTTTCTAAAATATCTTTTCGACGCGGTGAACGCGACGCCAAAATAATTTTACTGGTCATCACGAACTCGTCATCAAGAACTAGCCATCACGAACTGGTCAGCCACCACTCATGTGCGTCAGTGTTGCGTCGTCTGGTGCGACAAGATCATCTAGATTTTCTAAAAATCCTTGTGGCAAAACAATATTCATTGGGCCACTGCTATGACCACGCACGAAACGCTCACCGCCTTCAACAATGCTCGCAGTTTGGTCACATAAAGCACTCAGTTCACGCAACTCGGCAATGCTTGACGCCTCACTGAATCGCTTACGCAATTCACCGCCAACTGGATATCCAGTTAGATACCACCCTGCATGTTTGCGAAATTCGCGAATACCACGACCAGGCGGAAAGTGCGCCTCAAGCGCAATTGCGTGACGCAACATCACATCAAGTACCCAGCCAAGTTTTGGTGTCGCTGGTATCGGCTCGTCATTAAACATTGCCACCATGTCACGAAACAACCACGGCTTACCAAGACATCCACGACCGATCACAACGCCGTCGCATTTAGTCACGCGCATCATTTCTCGTGCATCGTTGGCTTCCCAAATATCACCATTACCCAGCACTGGTATATCGGTAACGGCATTTTTCAGCTCAGTAATCGCTTCCCATCTTGCAAAAGGTGCATAGTGTTGCTGTGCGGTTCGGGCGTGCAACGCAATCGCCGACACACCAGCATCTTGACAAATCAAACCAGTATGAATAAAAGTCATTAGATCGTCGTTGAGTCCCATTCGAAATTTGCACGTGACTGGTATGCCAAATGCGGCAGCCGTCTTAACAGCTGTCGTGACAATCTCACGCAATAAATTTTTTTTGAGTGGTACCGCGGCTCCACCACCCCGACGTGTCACTTTTGGCGCGGGGCAACCAAAATTTAAGTCAATGTGATCAACTGCATTACGACGACCGAGTTGTGTAATTGCAGTCGCCATAATCGCTGGGTCACTGCCGTAAAGTTGCAAACTGCGAAATGACTCGTCGGGACCAAATGCAATCATCGCCTCTGTTTTTGGGTTCTTGTAGACAAGCGCAGCGGCCATAATCATTTCGTTGACATATACGAGACCCGGACCAAACTCGCGACAAAGTGTTCGAAACGGCTGATTAGTTACCCCAGCCATCGGCGCAAGAACGACTGGAGGCCAGATAACTCGGTCACCAAGTTTCAGCGGCTTGGTAGTCATAGTTTGTTTCACCGTTGAGCCACCGTTAAACCAAGATTTGGATAAGCACCAGAGTCGAGCGATGTTGCCCCTGTCAGGCGCAATCTATGCCAACCAGCAGATGCGATCATCGCCGCATTGTCTGTGCACATCGCCAATGACGGTAACACCACATGAAAATCTTTTCGCGCACACGCCTCAGAAATTTCACTGCGTAACTGCGAATTGGCTGCGACTCCGCCGCCGATCGCCACTGTTTTAGCAGCAAGATTCTCAGCCGCTCGCAAAGTTTTAGCGACCAACACATCTACAACCGCGCTTTGAAACGAAGCAGCAATGTCGTTAGTTTTTGAATCAGGATATTTTCGAACATGATTAATCACCGCTGTTTTTAATCCACTAAACGAAACATCTAACCCATCGTTGAGCATTGCCC
>JAPKZT010000172.1 GCA_026393655.1 Actinomycetota bacterium
AGTAATAGCAGTAACTAGAAGTGGCTTTGCGGCTAGAGCGCTTTCATCCTTAGCAATAAATTGCCCAATTATTGCCGTTAGCGACAGTGAGTCCAATTCGAAAAGTTTTAATATTTACGCTGGTGTAACCGGAGTCGTTTTCCCAGGTGAATTCTCGACGACGAGTGTGATTCATGTTTCTGCTGTTTTGAAGTATCTTTGGCAACAAAACTTAATCACCGATGACGAACAAATTCTTGTTACAGCGCTCGCGTACCCGACTTCAGGAAAGCGAATGAATCTGATTGAGACCCATCTGGTCGGAGACTTAGCCCGCTCGCTGGCTTGGAATTCCTAAGCGCCGAGTTTTTCGGCGAAGAAGTCGAGGATGATTTCGGCGCGTTGAACGCGATGTATCGGTGAGCCAGAGCGCGATAACTCGTGCGTTTCGCCAGGGAAGCGGTAAAAAGTTACGTCTTTGCCAAGAATACGCAACGCCATAAATAATTCTTCGGCTTGATTAATCGGGCATCGCAGATCATTCTCGCTATGAATAATTAACATCGGCACATTTATATTGCGCACATGACGAATTGGCGACATGCGCACGTACTCTGCTTCATCTTCCAAATGATTTGGCCCGTGCTCGACTCGAAACACCGTGCCGATATCGCTCGTCCACTCTTCAGACAACATGTTGTTGACCGCGCGCTCGCTGCAAATCGCTTTGAATCTGTCGCCGTGACAACCTGCCAACATCGTGGCCATGTAACCGCCGTAACTTCCGCCAAGCATGCCGACACGGCTGCCATCAATAAACGGATATTTTGCCAGCGCACTATCAAGAACCGCGAGAACATCTTTAACATCGGCGTCACCCCAACCGGTGCCTGGCGCAACCGGGTGTTTGCGACCAAGAATTGCTTGTCCCCACGCTTGCTCTCGACCGCTTGATCCGCGCGGATTACTCATCACAACTACGAAACCTGCAGCAGCTTGCATTTGCGCTTCGTCAAAATATGTTTCGCCATATTGTGTGTGTGGCCCGCCGTGAACGTTCAATAGCATCGGATATTTTTTCGCTAAGTTAAAGTCGCGCGGTTTCATCATCCACACATCAATTTCGTTTGGTCCGCCTGCGTATGTTGAACCACACGGCACAGTGAAATGCTCCCATGTTTGCGGCGAAGTTTGATCTACAAAATTTGCACTGATGTTGCTTAAGCGATTCTCACCTTGTTTTGTGATTGAAAACAATTCTGCAAGCTGATTAACTTCGCTGGCTACGAAAGCAATTATGTTGTTTGCTGCGCCAAAAGATTTAACTATTCGCCGGCCAGTTGTTAGCCATTTCGGCGCAGTTTTGCCCGATGCGTCAACCTGCACAATATGGGCTGTTCCGCGATCCTCGGCATATGCGATCAGCGTTTTGTTATCGGCCCAAATTGGTGCAACAGTGCCACTCGTCGGCGAAAAAGTTCGGTCAAGCGCCCGCGACACCCACTCACGCTTCTTGGTGTTTATCTCGAGCACGCCAACATGATCGTTTTGCGGCGAGGTTAATGGGTCATCTGAACCGATGAATGCAATTCGTGCGCCATCTGGCGAAACACTCGGCGCGTAGTAGACGCCACGTTGATTAGTCAGAGTTGTGATAGTGCCGTCAAGTTTTACGATATGTAGATCGTTGGCAAGATCACTGTCCCATGTTTTGTGCAACGCGCCACTTGTTGCTACACCAGAAGAGTCAGTCAGCCAAGACGGTCCTGAATGCTCGTATTCGCCCGGCGTTAAGTTGCGCGGAGCGGCCGTGCCGTCGCTTGGTACTACATAAATATGTTGCGGACGATCAAATACAAAATCTTCACCGTTCAAACGCGTAAAAAAAGTTTCGATCTTACGCGGTGACATTGACGACTCGTCGTCTTTGGTGTAACGCTCATGTTGCGTTCGTGATGTGAAAGCGATTTGCTGGCCGTCTGGTGACCAACGCACACTGCCGATGCCATCAGGCATCGTCGCGATAGTGCGAATTTCTCCACTCGAACCGATCGGCAAGATGTGCAAAGTCGTTTCGCCTATTTTCTCGCTACGACCTGATGTGAACGCCAGCCATGTGCCATCAGGCGACCAACTCGGGTTTCCATCACGCTTTTCGCCAGCAGTCAGTGGTCTTGGGCTTTCGGAGCCATCGGTTCGCGCTAGCCAAACCTGTGAGCGATATTTGTTTGCCTTGTAGTCAACTCGCGTTACAACATATGCAACTTGGATACCGTCGGGTGAAACAGCGGGTGAGGCGACACCAATCTGATTTGAGATTATCTTTTCGGCTAATTCTCGGTGCGGTGAGGTCTTTGTTTCATCAGTCGTCATCTACTTCACTGTAATCAAATCATCTAGATTGATTGACATTTGAAATTCGACAATCAATAACTGGAAGAAATGCGTCAGGAACGAAACGAACAAATTTTGCCAAAAGTGTCATCGCCTTAAAAAGCGATCCGATTATTGGTCCTTTCCGTATAACAAAGTCGGAGTCGGTAAGCGATCTAGTTAGGTATTCGCGTGTGGCATCATGCGAAAACTCAAAACTCCAGTCATTGGACTTAAGCATCTTTTTCAGCCCTCGCTGAGTTGGCCAACTTAGGTCATCCCAAAATTCTTCGCTGTTAGGGATTTTTGAGCCCCGAATTTTGTGACCAAATATAAATTTTGTAAATATTTTGTTGAAAACAATTGGTATATTAAAGTGAGGTTCATAAGGAATCGAATAATTTGGACATACTATTCGCAACACAGCGTTTGGAGTTTTGGCCTCGAGGGCCTGGCGAATTAAATCTTCGTAGTCGTGCACATGTTCAATTACATTGATTGCAAATATGTAGTCAGCAAGTTTCTCTAATTTGGTTTCTTGCTCAAGTATTGCTTCTCTGAAATCAACCTGGGGCACAGGTGGAATCCAGTTTTCAGAAATTAGTGATCTCATTTCGTTCATATGG
>JAPKZT010000084.1 GCA_026393655.1 Actinomycetota bacterium
ACTGTGCTTGCGCCATTCATGACTCGGCCAATGGCTCAAGGCGTTTACGACATCGAAAAAATGGAATGTCGAACAACATCTGTTGTTACCAACACGACACCGATCGTTGCCTACCGAGGAGCAGGTCGGCCAGAAGCAACTGCGGCAATTGAACGCGCAATGGATTTATTTGCAGCCGAGATCGGCAAAGACCCAGTTGACGTTCGTCGAATGAATTTGATACCAAAATTTATGCAACCATACGCGACAAAAATTGGACACGTCTACGATGTTGGCGACTACGGCACTGCTCTCGACAAAGCACTTGCTGTTGCTAAATATTCTGAGGCGCGCGCCGAACAAGCCGAGCGACGCAAACGTGGCGACAAAATTCAACTCGGTATCGGCGTGAGTGTTTACGTTGAGATAACTGGTGGCGTTGATCCAATGCAAGAGCACGCCAAGGTCAACGTATTACCAAACGGCAAAGCGGTCGTTTACACAGGTACTTCACCGCACGGGCAGGGCCATGTCACTTCGTGGGCAATGATTGCCAGCAGTGAAACTGGCATCTCTATCGAAGACATAGATGTTGTTTGGGGCGACACAGATCTAGTTCCAAGCGGTGGCGGCACGATGGGCTCGCGGTCACTACAACATGGTGGCGCTGCAGTGCAAAAAGTTTCAATTGAACTTGTTGACGAAGCACGCAAACAGGCTGCGAAATTACTTGAAGCAAATGAAAGCGATGTTGTTCTCGACAAAAAGACTGGTGCGTTTCATGTTGCTGGTACTCCAGCAATATCAAAGTCGTGGTCTGATATCGCAACTGCCGCAGACACAAAAACTGGAATCACACAAGAAGGAATCTTCGTTGCAAGTTCTGCGACGTTTCCGTTTGGCTCCCACGTTGCAATTGTTGAAGTTGATACAGAAACCGGCCAAGTTAAGCATCGTCGACATATCGCGTGTGACGACGCTGGCAAAGTTGTTAATCCACTGATTTTGGATGGCCAGATTCATGGCGGTATCGCCCAAGGAACAGCCCAAGCATTGCTTGAAGAGTTTCGCTATGACCAAGACGGCAACCCGATAACGACAAACTTCGCCGACTACACATTTATTTCTGCGGTCGAACTGCCGAGCATTGAAGTTGTACACATGGAGACACCAACTTTTGTAAACCCGCTCGGAGCAAAAGGCATCGGTGAATCGGGTTCAATCGGTTCAACACCAGCAGTGCAATCTGCAGTGATAGACGCTCTGTTGCATTTGGGTGTTCGTCACATCGACATGCCAACAACGCCAGAGCGTGTTTGGTCGGCAATTGCTAACGCGTCTGCTTAATCAAAGTCGGCAAATTTATCGTATTATTTCAAGGTGACTAAATCTCCAATCATCGCAGAAGATCTTGTCCGTCACTTTGGCGATGTACAAGCAGTCAAAGGAATCAACTTAGAAGTTAAAGCCGGAGAGATATTCGGCTTTCTTGGACCAAACGGTGCCGGCAAAAGCACAGTAGTGCGCATGTTGACAACTCTGTTGCGCCCAACCTCTGGCACTGCACACGTTGCGGGCTTCGATGTTGTCAAAGACGCCGACAAAGTGCGACGCAGTATCGGTGTTGCATTGCAAGACGCGGCGATTGATCCGTTGATGACTGGCGCAGAGTTGCTTGCGTTGCAGGCTGTTCTTTATGGCATTCCATCGGCGATGATGAAAAAACGTGCAGACGAATTACTTGAGCGCGTCGGGCTAACCGCTGCCGCATCGCGACGCGTATCTACATACTCAGGCGGTATG
>JAPKZT010000100.1 GCA_026393655.1 Actinomycetota bacterium
AGTTGAAAGCCCAAAACTTAAACTCGATAGATCTGTTGCTGTTATTGAAGTACCAGCAAATAGTGGCAACGAATTAGTAATCAACGTTGTTGCTTTATCGAACGGTTTATTTCCTGTTGATGTGCGAATTTTTACGGCCGATGGGTCAAGCCAACTTGGTAAAAAAATTGAAGTCTCAGCTCGAGTGAATGCAATTGCTGGTATGGGTCAAGTTGTAAGTGGGGTCGCTTTATTGTTGCTCTTAACCTGGTGGGCTGCCCACTTTCGGCGCAAATATCGCACTCAAGTCAGTGATGAACATCCCGTACTACGCTCGGATACATGACCATCCGCATAGTTACAGACTCTGCTTGCGATATCCCTCAAGCATTAGTTGAAAAATACAACATCACTATCGTTCCATTAACTTTTAGTTTTGGGGATAAAGAATTTATCGATCGACAAAGCTTGACGACCGAAGAATTTTGGAAACATTGTGCCGATTCGCCAACTCTGCCGCAGACTGCGGCGCCGGCGCCAGGACAATTTACTCAGGCTTACCGCACTCTGATACAACAAGGCGCAACGGGCATCCTCGTAATCAGCCTTTCGCGTGAACTCTCAGCAACTATGCAGTCGGCTGAAACAGGGGCAAAAGAATCTGGTGTTTCTGTGCCGGTGCGATTTGTTGATAGTCGTTCAGCCAGCATGGGCCAAGGAATCACCGTTATCGCAATCGCCAAAATGGCGGCCAATGGTGCCTCGCTTGATGAGCTTGAAGTTGCAGCAAACAATTTTGCCAGTCGGACAAAAGTTTTTGGTGCTTTAGACACGCTTGAAAACCTCAAAAAAGGTGGACGAATTAGCAACACCAAAGCCTTTCTGGCATCGGCTTTGGCAATTAAACCAATTATCGAAGTGCGAGGTGGAAAACTAGAAGAAGGCGGCAAAGAACGAACTCGGGGCAAAGCACTTGCTTTTCTAATAGAAAAAATTAGATCTGCCGGAGAAATTACCGACTTGGCCGTATTGCATGCTCAATGCAGCGATATTGATTCATTTGTCGCGCAGTTAAAGACAATTTACAATGGTGAAATAATTGTCAGTGATATTGGATCGGTTATTGGCTCACATACAGGAATTGGAACTGTTGGTGTGACATATCACGTTAAGTGACATTCCCCAATTAATGGGTCGCGCAGAACTAGCGTAAAAGTTCAGCGATGAGACCTCTACCCCTTGAAGAACCTGAAGATTCGCAGCGACTCTTCGCTCGTCGATATCGCCTCGACCGCCAAATTGCTCGTGGTGGGATGGCAGAAGTTTGGCTCGGCGTTGACACGTACTTAGATCGTAAAGTTGCAATCAAAGTTCTTAAACCACAACTCGCCAATGATCCTGTTATCGCCGAACGTTTTCGTCGAGAAGCACTTGCTTGTGCTGGATTAAATCATGCCAACATCGTTTCGGTTTACGACTCGGTTGAGGATGAAGGTCGACAAGCGGTGGTGATGCAATACATCGACGGCAAGAGTCTGCGCGAACTTTTAGACCGAAGGAAGAGACTCGGGGCACTCGTAACAATTCACATGGGTATCGCAATGGCTAGCGCTCTTGATTTCGCACATCGCGCCGGCCTAGTGCATCGCGATGTGAAGCCTGGCAATATTTTGGTTACACCTGAAGGCAGATTTCTTCTCGCTGATTTTGGCATTGCCAAGGCACTCAGCACAGCCGGCGAAGATTTAACCGATGACAACGTCATGATGGGCACAGCAAAATATTTATCTCCAGAGCAAGTGCGTGGAAAACCTCTCGACGGTCGCGCAGATCTTTACGGACTCGGCCTTGTGATGTACGAATGTCTCGCTGGAAAAGTTCCATTTATTGGTGAAACCGATGCAGACACGGCGTTGGCTAGGTTGCAACGAGAGCCGACTGATCTTTCTCAATTGAGATCATCGCTTGCGCCAGAACTTGTACATGTGATTCACAAATTGATGGCAAGAAATCCTGAGCATCGCTATTCGACTGGTCAAGAAACATCCGAAGCATTAACTAAAGCGATTGAGGCTCAGAATAATTACGTGACTTCAATGACTCCCCCATCTGGGGTCAAGTCACCAACACCAATAAATCAGTCATTCGTGCATAAAGAATCTTTGATCAGTCAGATTTCTGAGCCGCCAGTTGAAAACCGGTCTGAAGGCCGGGTTGAAGATTTTGTTGAAGACTTTATTCAAGAACCAGATAAAAAACGAAAGTCAAAAAAGAAAGTCGACAAGATACAAAAAAACGAAATGAAGATTAAAGAAAAAGATACAAAAAAACGAAATAAGCGTTCTAAATCATCTGGCGGCCGAATACCAACCTCAACAAAGATTCTCGGTTTGATCGCGATTTTATTAAGTATCGCGGTGATGTATGTCGCAACTCAGGGTTTTGATCCGTCGCTACTTACTTCGAGAATTTCTTCAACTCAAGCAAACTCAGGCATCGCACCAGTAATTATTTCTCGGGTAGTCAGTTATGACCCAAATGGTCAAGATGGTTTAGAAAATGAAGCTGGTATTTGGGCTCTGACCGACAACGATCAGAAAACTGCATGGTCTACGGACTGTTACGCCACAGCATTTTTCGGCGAAAAAAAATATGTTGGGGCCTTAATTGAACTTTCGCAACCAGCATCTGGTGTTTTAAAAGTCGGCATGCAAAATGGTCCGTGGTCGCTTGAGATCTACACGGCAACTGGCGCTGCTCCTACTTCGCTAGAGCAATGGGGTGAGCCGACGGCTACCGACTACAACACTCGACGCGGCGTCGCGCAATTTATGGTGCCGAGTCAGACGCAATTCGTTTTGCTGATGATGCGCGAAATTGGAATGAGTGATCAATGCAGTCCAGATAATCCGTACCAAGGGTTAATGCAAGATGTTTCTTTTAACGCTGCATAAAATAAAACTAGATGTAACTTGTGATTTCAAATCCGTTTACCGATCCGAAATGGGCAGATAAAACACTTCGCCTAATTGATCGCACCGTCAGTTTTGTTCGGGATAAAACGACTCGCCCTCTTGCAAATCTTGTGCGAGCCATCGTGTTCGGAGTGATTTTGATAGTTGCTGGCCTGTTGATCTTTATTTTTGGCTTAATCGGGTTAGTTCGTGCATTCAACGAGTTATTGGATGTTTGGTTGACCAGAGCAACTGCTGTCTGGGTGTCATATTTTTTGTTGTCGCTATTATTTACAAGCCTCGGTGCACTGATGATGCGTAAGCGACATCAATCTTCTACTAACTCAAAGAACAAATAAATTAACGGAAGGCGATTTAATGTCGGCTATAGAAATGACCCCTCAAAAAGTAATTATCATCGGCTCAGGCCCTGCTGGTTTGACTGCCGCGATTTACACTGCCCGAGCCAATCTTGCGCCACTAGTAATCGAGGGTGAGCCATCTTCGACTTCTGATCAACCTGGTGGCCAGTTGATGCTGACGACAGAGGTTGAGAACTTTCCTGGGTTTCCAGAAGGTGTGATGGGGCCTGACTTGATGATGAAATTTCGCGATCAAGCTGCGAGATTCAATACAACTTTTATCACCGAAAAAGTTACGAAGGTTGATTTCTCACAACGACCATTTACTGTTTGGGTGCGGGACACGAAATACACCGCTGAGTCAATAATTGTTAGTACTGGTGCACAGTCAATCATGCTTGGACTAGAAAATGAGTCTCGTTTCTACGGGCACGGTCTTTCAACATGCGCCACTTGCGACGGATTTTTCTTTCGGGGGCAAGAAATTGTCGTAGTCGGAGGTGGTGACTCAGCAATCGAAGAGGCAACTTTCTTGACAAAGTTCGCGTCAAAAGTAACGATTGTCCATCGTCGTGATAGTTTACGCGCCTCAAAAATTATGCAAGATCGCGCGCGAAATAATCCAAAAATTGAATTCAAATGGAACTCACAAGTAACTGAAATCATCGGCACCGACAAACTTGAAGGAATCGGTTTAGTCGACACAGTGACCGGAGAGAGTTCAAAAATGTCGGTGACTGGATTATTTGTGGCAATCGGTCACCGCCCAAACACTGATCTGTTTAAGAATATTCTTGATATGGAAGCCAATGGTTATTTGCAAACTCGACCTGGTTCGTCGTATACGAACATTGATGGAGTTTTTGCATGCGGTGATGTGCAAGACCACACTTACCGACAGGCAATTACGGCCGCCGGTTCTGGTTGCATGGCTGCAATTGATTGTGAACGTTGGCTTGAGGCGCAACATTAATGATTCACTTTTCGTATATGTCACCGAGATAACCTAAAAGTGTTCTCGTGATTAGTGAGAACTTGACGAAAGGTTTTTATGGCAGATGGAATAGTCATTCTGACAAGTGCAAATTTTGACGAGACAATTAAGTCTTCAACGACACCAATTCTGGTTGACTTTTGGGCAGAGTGGTGTGGGCCTTGCAAAGCAATGAATCCGATTCTCACTGAAATTGCAAAAGAACAGGCTGGCAAAGTTATTATCGCCAAACTTAATGTTGACGACCACGGTGATATTGCACAACGCTTCAGTGTGATGAGCATTCCAACAATGATGCTTTTTAGTGACGGTGAAATGAAAAAGAAAATGATCGGCGCCAAGGGCAAGCCACAGTTACTCGCGGAGATCGCAGAATTTATCCCGACAAAGAGTTAATTTTCGGCGACAACTTTGCAGTTGTCGGCGATCTGCAACGTCGATTGCGTGACGCCGAACTTTTAGATCTATCTCTGGTTCAAGTTGGATCATTCTGTGAACTAACAAAGTCGGCAGTCGAAGAATTGCAGCGGCGGCGTGGTCTTCTTGTCTCTGGAGTTTGCGATCAGGCCACTTGGTTGACGCTTGTTGAATCGTCGTTTCAGTTAGGCGACAGATTGAATTATTTGTCTTCACCATTACAACGAGGCGACGATGTGGCAGAGCTTCAAGAATTGTTGGCACGCACGGGTTTTGACTGTGGTCGCGTAGATGGCTATTTGGGCATAAAGACTGCTTCTTCGCTTAAAGATTTTCAGCGCAATTACGGACTAGTAATAGATGGCATTTGTGGTCCGGTCACGCTTCAAGCACTACGTCGAGCAAGTCGACACAGTGGCAATGGCCCGGGTGTGGGGGTCGTTCGAGAACGTCACACGGCAGCAAGATATAGCGATGACCTCGCAGCATTTCGTGTTGTGGTCGGCCAATTCGGCGGGCTCGATAACCTAACTCATGAGTTGTGCGATCGATTGCGAGCCCAACGCACCAATGTCGCGGTTATCCACGATGATGATCCGCACCGACATGCGCAACTTGCCAATGATTTCGCGGCCAACCTGTACATCGGCATTGAAACTCGCGAAACACGTGATGCTCCCCGTTTTGAAATCGCCTATTATCACACCAAAGGATTTCACTCGGTTACAGGTCATATCTTTGCGACCTTGGCCGCCGAAGCAATCGAACGCTCAGCGCCCTGGTTCTCGCCCACAGTTGCTGGCATGCGTTTACAAGTTCTACGTGAAACCACAATGCCGGCAATTCTCTGTGGATTAGGACCCTTGCGTGTTATTTATCCCCATAGTGCGGTAATTGCTGATAATCTCGCGAAATCAATGGCTATATGGGTAAAAACTACTTCTTCGTAGTTTGAGTACCACAAACTGATTCTTGTTGAAAGTTATCCACAGGTTATGCACATACTGTGCGAAGTCTTGATAAAGGTTTATTCGTAACGTATACCTGAGAGTTAGTTTTACTTACCCAATTCGCATCAATAATTTTAGTTATTCGCTATTTGGAACACCATCGGTCATTACTCGATAAATTCGCTCAAGATCGTTAAGGTCAGCAAACTCGACAGTCATTCGCCCACGACCAGCAGTTGCGACAATTGAGACTTTTGTTGACAGATGTTCGCCGAGTAATTTTTGCAACTCAACCAAGCCAGGAACGGGAAGCGTCGTAGTTGGTGCCGACTTTTTAGTCACGTTATTTTGTTCGTTATTTGAACTGCCAGTTTTGCTAAGACGACCAGTTGTGGCTCGCACCGCATCTTCGGTGGCTCGAACTGTCCAACCTTCATCGGCGCATTGCTGAGCCAATTTTTCTTGAATAGTTTTATCCTGAACACCAAGTAACGCCCTGGCGTGGCCACCTGAAAGTCTTCCGGCAGCAAGTAGTTGCTGAATTGACGGGGGAAGTGAAAGTAAACGCAGTGAGTTGGTGATCACTGTGCGTGTTTTTCCGACTCGCTCGCCTACTTGTTCGTGGGTCATCGAAAAGTCATCTAATAGTTGCTGATATGCAGCGGCCTCTTCGAGAGGCGTTAAGTCTTGCCGATGCAAGTTTTCAATTAATGCTTGTTCAACAGAAGAAACATCATCCGTTTCACGAACCAAAGCAGGAATTAGCACTAAACCAGCCTTCTGCGCTGCTCGCCAACGTCGCTCGCCGGCAATTAATTCAAAGGCAATACCAGTTCTTGTGTCGACTTGTTTTAATGGTCTGACAAGAATTGGTTGAAGCACACCTACTGCTTTAATCGATGCCGATAATTCGTCTAACGAATCTTCGTTAAAATAAGAACGGGGCTGGTTCGTGTTTGGAGTAATCGTTTTGATATTGAGACTTCGCAGACCCATGCCATCAACTTGCGCTGCATTCTCATCACCAATTGTTCTATCAACCGAACGACTAGGAATTAGTGATTCAAGTCCTTTATTGAGCCCTTTGGGACGTACCACCACTGATCTCCTTTGCGATTTCTCGGTATGCCTTTGCTGCTGCCGAGGTTGGATCAAACGTAGTAATTGGTTGTCCGTGCGATGGTGCTTCAGCGACACGAACAGACCTTGGTACGATTGCGGTACAAACTTTATCGCCAAAATGTTCACGAACTTCTCGCACCACATCATCGGCCAAAACCGTATGTGTATGCATTACTAATGCGATATGGCTTACTTGTAGGGTTGGATTAAGAACTTGGCTAACACGATCAACGCTTCGTAATAATTGACCAAGTCCTTCGAGAGCAAAATATTCACACTGAATCGGAACAAATATTTCATTGGCCGCTGTCAAGCCGTTGATTGTTAATAGGCCTAACGATGGGGGACAATCCAATAAGATATAGTCATATTGATCAATTATTGCTTCGATTGCTTTTTTTAGCCGTTGTTCTCGGCCCATTTCAGAAACCAATTCGATATCGGCACCCGCCAAATCAAGATTGGATGGTGCAATAAACAGGTTCTTGATAGATGTCGGCTCAATACAGTTTTCTAATTTCTCGTCACGCAAAAGAACATCATAGATCGTTGATTCTAAATCTCGTGAGTTGATTCCAAGACCGGTAGACGCATTACCTTGCGGATCAAGATCAATAATTAAAACTCGATATTCGAGTTCGGCTAAAGCCGCGCCAACAGTGATCGTAGTAGTAGTTTTCCCGACCCCACCTTTTTGATTCGCAAAAGCAATTATTCGGGGTAGCGGACGGCGTTCCGTAACGCTCTCAGGCTGATCTTTTTTACTCATACTGAGAGCATAATCTCTAAACGCTAGCTGCTTATGGATAGGCGAAAATAGCTCCTAATATATGTTTCACGTGAAACAATTTGCTATTAAATGCCTAATTTAAAGGGTTTAAAGATAGTTTGTGGTACGTAAGCAAACCCTATGAGGCAGTGGTTTCATCGTCGTCTGAACCAAATTGTTTCACGTGAAACATTGCCACGGCACCGATTCTCGATGGTCCTTCTAGACCCAAGGCTCTTACTTGTTGTTTATCCCACCGAGAATCACTGTCAGGCGGAGGTTCACTAATTATGATTGCTCCACCTGGTTTGACGAGGTCTCTGGACAAATTAAGTGTTTGTATTGGTGGACCTAAACCACGACTCATCGCTACATCAAAATGTTTAGCCCAAGTCGAATCTTTAGTCATATCGGTTATCTCGCTGCATCTGACAGTTACTCGATCTACAAGGTTTAGTGCATGAACGGCCCTTACCAAAACGTCAGTGCGTCCAACTCGGCGATCAACCAAATGGAGACTCAAATGTGGACAATAAAGTGCAACTATTAAACCTGGCACACCAGCACCACTGCCCAAATCAACTGCGGTACGCGCCGTATGCGGAATAGCATCTGCGAACCACTTGGCATGGTTAATAATCTCTGCAACCGGGGCGTCAGATAACGCCCCAACTCGCTGGGCTTCTCGAAGAATTCTTTCTAAAACTCGAAGGCGCGATTCATCAACTAAGTTTGAATTAGTTGCCGATGGCTCAGTCACACACCAAAACTACACTAGTTAAAGTGAGTCTTGGAGGGTTTTATGACTCTGATGAATCACCTGTGTCATCAGTGTCATCGAATTCAACAGAAGTTTCAAGAGTTGAAGCCAAAGCCACAACTACTCGACGAAACGGATCAGTGCCTTCAGAACGAGTCGCAATACCTTCACTGTCAACAAGTGCGTCATGGACGATCTTGCGGTCAGATGAGTTCATTGGCTCTAATGCTCGTGCTTGACCCGAAGTTTTTACATCGGCAGCAACTTTGAGAGCAAATCGACTTAGAGCTTCACGGCGTTTTTCGCGATAACCAGCAACATCGAC